>CALCGM010000326.1 GCA_937900985.1 uncultured Planctomycetaceae bacterium
CGACAAGCTCATCAGCGACGCGGTCGACATAGGCCGCCTGCGTCTCGTAGACCCCATCCGGAAGCCACCGCCACGGCGGCCGCGGGAGCGTCCCTGTCCGCTGCGGTGCGTCACTCGCCCGCTCCCCAGAGGGCACCGTCGGCCGGTCCGCAGCGGCATCCGCAAGCGGCAGGACCTCGGGCATCGGCGGGTCAAAACGGTGATTCATCACCAGCCGCAGCTGGCCGTCCACCATCCGCGACGCGACCAGCTCGCCATCAACCCGTGTGCGGCTGACAACCTCCACCGCCGACGGCTCGCTGACATCGAGCACCATGACCGTCGCATGCGGCGATTCGGTGAACCGCCGCCAGAGGGCCGACTGGATCGGCTGCCAGGCATCGGGCACACGCGCTCCCATCGAAGCGGTGAGCACCGTCAGCCGGCTGCCCGAAAGAAACATGCCCACGGCTCGCTCACGAGCTGGCAGGTCCACCTGCGTCAGGAGCGTGGGACTCGCGTCAATGCCGCCGACAATCGACAGGCGACCTTCGGCAAGCGTGTAGACCTTCTCGCCATCTGTCTCCACCAGGTCGGCTTCGTCGACACCGGCAACCTGCGTGTTGGTCGTCGACGCATCCGCGTCCGCCCCGATGGCCACCGGATCCGTCACCACCTGTGGCACCGCCAGTTCACCAGCCGCGGCCGTGTGCCGCTCAAAAAACAGCGTTGCATCCAGCGGAAAGCCGGGCCCGTAGCCATACGCAGGCCGGCCAAAGAAGCCATCCCAGCGTTCGACGGCAGCCTCCACGACCCACGCCGCGTAGGCGTCTTCGCTTGCGAAACTGCCAATCCCAACGCCGCCTGCCGAATCAGATGTGGCGTCTGCAGCAAGCAGAAGCCTTGGCTCGAGCTGTTCGACACTCGATCCCTTCGCAGACCTCCGGCCTTGGCGGGTGCGTGCCATGCGACATCTCCTTCGGCTCACAACAGCCCTGCCCGCGGCTGCCACACAGAATGCCTACGAAAGAGACGATAGGCTGCCGGAAACCACAAGCACAACGGCAGTTCACACGAGCGTCGCGAGCCGTTTTCGAGCACCGACTCTGCCAGACGCACACCGCAATCGGTGGGTCTGGCCTGATCGCGTGCTTCAGCGGATCCGGCTCACCCGCCGGTCGTGACTTCGCAACTGCGGCCCACCAGGCGATTTCCAGCGAAGCAGCGGGCCCGACTGCTCATCGGCGGCGTCAGCAGAGGGCTGCCGCGTCCAGTGCTCGCATCCTTCGGGAGCCGAGTGAAACATCCACACCCTCCGCCGGCGTGCCCGCCGGGCCACCCGACGCCGCGTGTTGCGAGCCAGCGGACCACGCAGCCGTCGCGACGTGAGGCGCTGCCGGCTTCGCGACGGGCTGGAGGATCGTGTTGGCGAGGCGTGTCGCATGGGAAATCACACAAGAGAAACAGGGTATATCGACGTCAGCTGTCGCCTGCGGGCATCGCTGCCAGCGTGGTGGTGGTGGTGACGAGCCAGACTGACGTGGTGGACGGTGGGGGCCACAGGGCCCCGAGATGCCTGAGCGGTCGACGCGAAAGTTCGACCGTTCAGGCCAGGAAGCAGAAGGTCCGCGCTCTACCAGCTCGACCGCTTGTTTCGACGACGATGGATACCGTTCACC
>CALCGM010000327.1 GCA_937900985.1 uncultured Planctomycetaceae bacterium
TCCGCAAGCGTGGCATAGGCGGCCTGCTGCATGGCAAGCAGGTCGTCGCGGTGCTCGACGCCTCGACGGATCACGCGGGCCATGTCTCGCCAGTCGTAGGGATCAAACAGCGTCGCCGCCTGCAGCTGCTTCTCGGCAACCACCTCTTCGGTCACCGGGATGCGTGACATCACCACCGGCGTGTCGACCGAGAGAGCCTCGGTGAAGGTGAACGGGCAGGCGCCCTCGCTGAGGGTCGGATTGACGGCCAGTTCGGCCTGGCGATAACAGGCTGCCAGCTCCTCTTCGGTAAGCCGCACGAGAAACAGCACGTCGTCGTGCAGGCCGAGCTGCTTGACCAGTTCCTGGATCCGTGGCGACATCGATGGCGAACAGGTCAGCACCAGCCGGTGGGAAAGATGCCCCTCGTCGAGCAGCCAGCGGAATGCCTTCAGTAGCGTGCCGAGATTCTTGTGGGGCCGCAGCTGGCTGGCATAGAAGAGGTAGCGGCCTGGTGAATCACCACTGATGACCGGCAGTCGCCCATCGATGGCCTCGGCCTTGGTGAGGGCATCGGCGAGCAGCCTGGCCGACACCGCCTCCACGTCGCCCTCATCGGCAGCTGCCTCAAGCACGTTGTCGAGCGTGTTGGCTCCGTGGGGCACCACCGTCACCCGCTCGGCGTCGATTCCGAAGCGGGCCACAAGGGTCTCCTGCTTCACATGCTGGCTGTAGGTGATGAAGTGGTGGCCACCCCGGATGGTCCGCTCGATCTTCTCAACCGAAGAGCGGAAGGCCTCCCCGCCCAGCTGCGCAAAGGCCACCGGGGCGAGCGACACCACAAAGTCCGGCACCACCACAACCCGCGGCCCAGAAATCCGGTTGAAACTCGGCCAGAATGCCGTGGGGCAGTACCAGGCGGTGACATCACCGCGGCGGTCGATCAGCCGGTGCACCTGCCGCAGCTCTGCTTCATACATCGCCTGCGACATCGAGAGCTTTTCCAGGCCCCGTCGCAGCCGCTGCTTGGCCGAGGCCGCCAGCTTTTTCAGCGCTCGCAGCGGACGCCGCACCGCCGTTGCCAGCAGTGTGCCCACCATCCGCACCAGGCCCGCCACCAGCAGCACCGGGAGCGACGCCAGTGACACCAGCAGAATCACGGCCACGGTGCGGCTGGTCATCAGCGATCCCGCGACCGCCCCGGCCAGCTGCCTAATGCCGGCCAACCGCTGTCGCTTCCGCCGTGTGCGGGTGGGCTCGTCGTCTCGCGTGTCCCGCAGTCGGCGGGAGGCCAGGCGGACCACACCGGGCACGCCCCGCGGAGCGAGAAACTCGACCGCGTCGCTGGGAATCCCGCTCTTTGCAAAGAGCTCCTCGAGGCCCGCCCGCGTCCAGCCTGGGCAGGCAATCACAAACCGGGCCTGTCCAGAGGCGTGGGCCCCGCGGACGAAGGCGGCCAGAAAGCGGCCAAGCCCTTCTCCCTCAAACCGTGTCCAGGGTGGATACGCGATGTAGATGCCGTAGGTCTTCACAGCAGGTCGGCGAGCGCCCCTCCATAAGCAGCCACGGTCTGTTCGTCTGTCGCCGCAGGCTCCGCCTGGCTGAGCACCGCGGAGACGGCCGACTCACCGACGGTCGCACCCACGCTCGCCTCCGTCACAAACCAGACGCGGCCCTGCTCCGGCGGTGGCTCGCTGCGGCACTCAGGCGGCCTGCTCCCAGATGAAAGCGGACGGTAGCCGCAGGCAGGCAGTCGCGGCAGCTGCCGCACGCGATGCCGCTCGACACCGTAGAAGTCGACCACCTCGTGCAGCATCTCCTCGCTCCACACCAGCACGCCCGAGGCCGCCGAGAGGTTATCGGCCACAACCCTCAGGGTTTCCTCCGAGAGCATGCCCGACGCATGGTGCAGCGTGTCGTCGATCATCACCAGAAAGGGCCGTAGCGGGAGGATGGCTGCCGGTGCGGTCGGCTGTGCCAACACCCAGGCATCGCAGTCGCAGAGATGACGGATGCCGTCGTCGGGCACGGCAAAGGGCCGCGACGAGGCTGGCGTTGGCGGCGCTCCCACGGCCCGCAGTGGCCTCAGCCCCGCGTAATACATCGCCCGCTCGGCAGCCTCCGCGTCGAGCACCTCCCAGTGAAAGCCACGCACCGCCAGCCCGGTCGCCTCGTATTCGTCGGCCTCGTCGCTGCCTGCCATCACAGCCAGCACGATCTCACTCGCCAGACCTCGCGTTGCAGCACCGCTGTGCAACACCTCTGCCAGCGCCGCCAGGCAGGCTCGCTGCTGCGGCCGCTCAGCAGCATCCCCAATCACTGCGATCCGTCGCCTCGTCTCCACCTTACAGGCTCTCCTCTGATGCCACGCTGCTCTCGCTGCCCGGCTTGGCCTCGCCACTCTCCGGCATGACCGACACCGCCTGCCACCGCACACCCCATCGCCCCTCGACATGCGGAAGTTCGGCCAGTGGGATCCTGGCGACCTCACGCGGCTCACCGCCAGCATGGATCACAATCGCGTCGGCGTCGCGGCGGACACCAAGACGGCCCACGAGGCCGTCGACCTCGCCCAGGATGTGCTGCTGACGCCAGGCAGTTCCGTCGTGCGTCCAGCGGGCGAGGCTCACGCCATCGTCGGCCCCGCGGCGTGTCGCCACCACAACGTCCATGTCGGTGTCGCGGAGCGATGGGCTGGCATCGTGGTCGTGAGCGAGGCAGCCGACCACGATGCCGCACTGACCGCCCTCGTCTTGTCCGCGAAAGTCATACCGCAGCCCCACCTCCGCCGGTCGCTCGTCGCGGGTCAGCATCAGGCAGAGATCAGCAGGGGAGCTCCACCAGCCCTCGCCAGACACCTCGGGCCCACCAAGCAGCAGCTCAAAGGGCCCGTTGACCACGAGCTCGGCGAGCCGCCGTGAGGCTGCCAGCTTCTCGGTCGCCTTGGATCGGCAGGCATCCTGCTGCCGCAAGGCCTCCAAGCCTTCGAAGCGATGCCCGTGATGGGCCTCGTCAACATCGTCGAGCAGGCGGACCTCGTTCACCACGCCATAGGGGCCGAGCACGAGATAGTCGACGGCCATCCAGGAGTTCCGGTCGATCACCCACAGCCCCGCAACGGCCGACGACCGCAGATGACGACCCACCCGGGGGCTCTCGCCAACAAGCACACGGTCGCCGCCAACGGCGAGCCCGCGGAGGTAGCCCGCCGAGCCGCTCTGCCAGTGCACGGCGAGCGTGGTGGGATCGACGAGCATGCCACGCGACGAGGCGCAGGCGATCCGCTCGCCACGCTGGGTCGCGCAGTAGTTGTGCATGCCGGTCAGTCCTGGAACAGGCCTGGTGTCGACCCGCTCAAGGCTTGGATAGTTCAGCTCGATCAGCTGCGAACCCTGCTCAAAGCCATGCGCGAGAACCGTGAGCGTGTCTCCTTCAAGAAACAGCGAGTTGAGATGCAGACCCGAGGCCGCCGTCGGCTCGAGCCGATCCCACCGGTCTGGATGCAGCTGCGCTTCCTGGTAGTGGCCGGGCCGCGCCGGGTCGATCACCACCACGCTGTTGCGGCCCGTGTTGGTGCAGATCACGCGGCCATCGGGGCCACAGAGAATCTGGTGGGGCTGGGAGAGAAAACGGCTGCTGTGAAGCGGCCCTTCCGAGATCCATCCCACCTCGGAGAGGGCGTAGCTTTCAAGGTCCAGCAGCGACTCGTTGTCGAGCCCGCTGTGGGAGAGGATCAGCTGGTCGCCGCCCGGCCGCCAGCTGATGCCGTAGTACTCTGGCCGGCCGTCTTCAACGACCGACACTCGCCGCGAGTCGAGGTCCACCAGCAGGAGAAACCGAGGCGTGGCGACGAGGGCAAGCATGCAAAAAAGCCTAGGTGTTGAGCGTATGGCTGGCATTCTCACAAGCCGCCTTCAACTGCTACAACCCGAGATTCCAGGCTCGTTTCGGCCCGCACGCTGCATGCTGGCGGCCTTCCCAGACGCTCCTCCCGCAGGCCGCCCGAGATGATCGTCTTCGCGCACGTACCCAAGACCGCCGGCACCTCGATCACCGGCGTGTTGATGCGGTTTCTGACGTCCGTGGGAGTGCCTGCCTCGCAGATGCTGCTCTACGGCGTCCGCATCCCCTACACGAACCTCGAACCGCTCCAGCAGCTCCCGGGCGAGGTGCGGCTGCTCTCGGGCCACTTTCGCGGCCCCCACTACGAACAGCTGCTGAGGATCGACCCGTTCATCGTCGCCAGCACCCGCGACCCCTTCGAGCGGTTCTGCTCAGGGCTTGAGCACACGCAGAGGCTCCTGGGCAGTGATGAGTTTTACGCCAAGCCTGAGATGCTTGAGAAAGGGCAGCGACTCCTCAACGAGCTCTCGGCTGCCCGCGGCGATCACTCAGCAACACGGGCCGCTCTGCTGCGGTATCGCGAGGTTGAGCAGCGGGGCAGCAGGCGGTATCTCGTGCATCAGGATCGCTTCGTGGCCAAGGCCCGCATCGAATCAACCGACGTCGACCGGCTCTGTCAGGGACTCGCCGACACGACCCCCCAGATCCCCGACCTGCTGGCAACGCTCCGCAGCGTCAATCAGCAGAACATCTGGCCGAAGCAGTATTTCGTCGCCTTCACCGATCCCGAGAAAGAGGTGATTCGCAGCTGCTTTGAGGAATGCTTCGACGACGAGGTGGCGATCACCGCGGCCTTCCGCCGCGAGATTCGCAGCGTGTTTGAGCCCGACCTCTGGCAGACCTTCATCGACGGCTTGCTCGGGCCCGCTCCCGCCACGGCCTGATGCAAAAAAACCGGGGCGACCTTGCGGCCGCCCCGGTCTCGATTGTTCCGAGTCAGCGATGCCGTCCGGCATCAGCTCCTCGCTCAGTACATGTCGTAGTCGCCGCCAGTGCCCGCACCCGCCTTGGCCTTGGAATCCTTCGGCTTCTCGGCGATCAGGGCATCGCTTGTCAGCAGCAGCGTCGACACGCTCGTGGCGTTCTGCAGGGCCGTCCGCTCGACCTTGGTCGGGTCGATAACGCCAGCCTTGACGAGATCCTCGTAGGTGTCGGTGCCGGCGTTGTAGCCGAAGTTGCCTTCACCCTCGAGCACCTTCTCACAGACGATCGAGCCATCCTGGCC
>CALCGM010000328.1 GCA_937900985.1 uncultured Planctomycetaceae bacterium
CGCGGGTGGAGGCGCTGGGCCACTTTGGGGTGCATCGACTCGCCGACGTCTACCTGGCCATCGAGGACAAGCCGCCAGGCTACTGGGGCGATCGCTGGCGGGAGCGGCAGGCCGAAGATCGGCTGCTGGCGGAGAAGGGGGGCGAGGGGGAGACCGAGGCCGAGCCTTCGGCCCCGGCTGACGAATCCGCGGAGGCGGCAGCCGCTCTTGCCGACATGTCGATCCCCGGCTTCGGCCGCCAGTTCACCACGTTCTTCAGCCGAGAGCTGGAGACGACCCTCCGCGATGCACTCGGCCTCGCGATGGCGCTCCTGCTGCCACTGGTGCTCGCGGTGGTGGTGCTGGTGGGCTTCTCGGGCACGCAGTTTGAAAAGCCGATGATGACGACGCGGCTGCTCGACTCAGATGAGAAGGAGGTGCTCGCAGACGTTTGGGGAGAGGTGCGGGAAGCGATCTCCGCTGACACGGTGTCGGAGCTCGACGCGAGCGTCCCAGGGCAGATTCGCGTATTTCTCGACAGCTATCCAAAGATTCTCGCCCACCTGCGTGAGCCGTCCACCGAGCGGCTGGTGACAGATGCCCTCGCCGACACGATTCCGCTCGCCCCAGAGCGGGAGATTCCTGATCCAGCCGGCACCTTTAAATGGCTCTCCTTGATGAGCATCTGCATGGTGATTCTCGGGTTTGTGACCGGCTTCCGCGAGATCGTCAAGGAGCGGCCGATGCTCGATCTTGAGCGACGGCACGGCCTGCGGTTTGCGGCCTACGTGCTGGCGAAGGTGACGGCGCTCGCCGCCGTGCTGGCGGTGCAGGTGGCAATCTTCACAGCCACGGTCGAAATGGGGTTCATGATCCGCGACGCCCTCAGCGGTGACACGCCCGTGGATCTCTACCGCCGTGGTCCGCTGCTCTCAGGCAGCTTCAACTGGCTGGCGGCGGTGGCCTGCGCTGCGATCGGCCTGATTGTCTCGGCCTCCGTTCGCTCGACCGACAAGGGCGTGCTGGCAGTGCCGCTGTTGATCATGCCCCAGATCCTGCTGGGGGCCACGATCCTGCCGATCACCGGTGGTGTGCTGAAGGTGTTCGCGACGCTCTTTTCGCCGCTGTACTGGGCGCACCGCGGCAGCCGGAGCGAGGGCGATGGGGTGCCGGATTTCTGGCAGAACCTCGGCGACTACGACCCCGCCCTGTGGATCCCGTTTGCCGCCCTTGTTGGCCAGATCGTGATGGCCACCGCGATCACGATCCTCGTGCTCCGCTGGCAGGAGCGGGCGGCCCTCGGCCGCAACCGGCCCGTGCGGTAGGCAGCGGCTCTGCAGGATCGCCTTGCGAATGATCTGGGGCCGATTGGCTACACTGCGGCGACGCTTCCGGTGCAGGCTCCGTATGAACACCCTTCTTAGCAGCTCACCCGGCCAGGTTCCGGGATTGCCCGCGAGGTCGCTCGCTGCATTCGCAGCGGTGGTGGCGGTGGCCTTGGTCGCGGGCGGATGCGCAGAGCCTGAGTCGACAGAGCCCAAAGAGCCTGCCGAGCCCGCCAGCGTTGTGGCGTCGGAGGTGGTGGTCGCCGCTCCGCGGACTGCCCGACTGCCTGAATACCTGGAAGTCACCGGCCGCATCGACGCCGAACGTGTGGTCGACATCCGCAGCCGGGTGACGGGCTATCTCACCAAGGTGGCCTTTCGTGACGGCCAGTTTGTGGAGCCAGGGGATCTGCTCTACGAGATCGACGACCGCCCGTCTGTGGCCAAGCTCGACGAGGCGGCAGGCAGCATCGAGAAGCTGCTGGGCGAACAGCGGTTTCTCAAGGTGCAGGTGGAACGCTTTGAGAAGCTCGTTGCGAAGGGGGCCGCCAGCCAGCAGGAGTCGGATAGCTACACCGCGAAGCTGGAGGAGAATGCCGGAGCCCTGGCTGCCGCCCGGGCGCAGCACGAGAGCGCGCGGCTCAACGTTGAGTTCTGCTCAATCACCGCCCCGATTGCCGGTCAGATCGGTCGCACGCAGCTGCAGATTGGCAACCTGATCACCCAAGACACCACCAGCCTCACCACGATCGTGTCGATCGACCCGATCTTCGTGTACTTCAATGTCGACGAGCCCACGTTCCTCCGACTGATGAACAACGCTCGTGAATCGGGCACGGGGCCGGGGGTTGGAGGCGAGGCCTCGGTGGCTGATGTGGGGCTGGTCGACGACGTGGATCGCACCTATCCCTATCGCAGCGAGATCGACTTCCTCAACAACCAGGTCGACACGAAAACCGCCACGATCACGATGCGGGGCAGGCTCGCGAATCCCTATTCCGCCGATCCTGCGGCTCCGCGTCCTCCGCTGTTTCGCCCCGGCATGTTTGCCCGCGTGCGGCTTCCGCTCGGCGATGCGGTGGAGCGGCTGTTTGTGCCCGAGGCCGCGGTGGGCAGCAATCAAGACCGCAAGATCGTGTGGGTGGTGGGAGCCGACTCGCTGGTGTCGGCCCGCGAGGTGACGGTGGGTCAGAAGCTCGGCAGCTGGATCGCGGTGGCTGCCACCGATGCAGCCGAGCCCCTCTCGACTGATGACCAGATTGTGGTTCGGGGCTTGCAGCGCTGCCGAGAGGGAAAGCCCGTCGCGGCAACATCCGCGAGCGAAGAGAGCCTTGATCTCACGGGTTTCCTCGAAGCCATTCCCGCTGAGCCGGCGACGGAATCTGCTGAGCCGGCGACGGAATCTGCTGAGCCGGCGACGGAATCTGCTGAGCCACCCGTCGCCCCGCTTCCCCCGCCTGCTCCCGAACCCCCGCCAGCCTCCGCGCCAGAGCCAGCAGTGGCTCCCGAGCCGGCAGTGGAGTCGCTGCCTGCAACGGGCGATGCATCGTCGTGATCTCGCGATTCTTCATCCAGCGGCCGATCTTCGCCTCCGTGATTTCGATCGTGATCACGTTGGCTGGGGCCGTGAGCCTGCTCACGCTGCCGATCACCCTCTTTCCGCCGATCGCGCCGCCGATCGTGCAGGTCGTCTGCGTCTATCCCGGCGCGAACGCCGCGGTGGTCACCGACACGATCGCGGCGCCGATTGAGCAGCAGGTCAACGGGGTCGACCACCTGCTCTACATGCAGTCGCAGGCCACCAACGACGGCACCTACGTGCTGCAGCTCACGTTCGAGGTTGGGGCCGATGCCAATCTGGCCTTGGTGCAAACGCAAAACCGCGTCCAGCTGGCGATGCCGCTCCTCCCCGATGTGGTGCAGAAGCAGGGGGTGAGCGTGAAGAAGCGGTCTCCCGACATCCTGATGACGGTCGATCTGCTCTCGCCCGACGGCCGGTATGACGACCTCTTCATGAGCAACTACGCCACGGTGCATCTCCGTGATGAGCTGCTGCGGTGCCCTGGCGTGGGCGACATCCTCCTCCTGGGCCAGCGAGACTACGCCCTGCGGATCTGGCTGGATCCTGAGCAGCTCGCGTCGCGGTCGCTGACGTCTCAGCACGTCCGCGACGCCATTGCCGCCCAGAATGTGCAGGTGATCGGGGGGGTGAGTGGCCAGTCGTCATCTGCTGGGAAGCAGCCACTGCAGCTTGCCGTTTCGGCCAAAGGGATGCTCTCCACGCCCGAGGAGTTTGGCGAGATTGTGCTCCAAGCCGATCCCACCCTGCCGGGCACACCGCTGGTGCGGCTCCGCGATGTGGCCCGCATCGAGCTGGGGGCCGCGGGCTACGACCAGACCTGTCGCTACGACGGCCAGCCCGTCGTGGGCCTGGCGGTGTTTCAGCTGCCAAACACCAATGCCCTCGAGACCTCGTGGGCGATCCAGGAGAAGATGGAAGAGCTGGCCACCCGCTTTCCTGCGGGCCTTGAATACCTCGTCACCTACGACACGACGCCGTTTATCACCGAGTCGATCCTCGAGGTGGCCAAGACGCTCCGCGATGCGATCCTGCTGGTGAGCCTCGTTGTGCTTCTTTTTCTGCAGAGCTGGCGGGCCACGCTGATTCCCCTCGTCGCGGTCCCTGTGGCAATCGTGGGCACGTTCTCGGCGATGGCGGCGATGGGCTTCAGCCTCAACACGCTCTCCCTGTTCGGCCTGGTGCTCTCGATCGGCATCGTGGTCGACGATGCGATCGTGGTTGTGGAAAACGTGGAGCGGTGGATCAAGCAGGGGCTCGCTCCCCACGCCGCGGCGGAAAAGGCGATGGCCGAAGTGACCGGCCCGGTGATCGGGGTGGCGGCGGTGCTCTCGGCGGTGTTTGTGCCCTGTGCCTTCATCGGCGGCGTGACGGGGCTCTTCTTTCGGCAGTTTGCCCTCACCATCGCCGTGTCGACGATCCTCTCGGCGGTCAACTCGTTGACGTTGAGCCCGGCGCTCGCCGCGATCCTGCTGCGGCCCCACGATGCGCCGCCGGATCCTCTGGAGCGGCTCCTCGGCTGGGTGCTCGGGCCTGTGTTCTGGATCTTCAACCGGCTCTTCGAGCTGGTCACC
>CALCGM010000329.1 GCA_937900985.1 uncultured Planctomycetaceae bacterium
GATGCGACCGCCTCCGCCCGCCGTTTGCTGTGGTGAGGCGAGGTTTCGTGGTGTGCGTTCGGTCATCAACCAAAAGTGTACCGACGTGGAGCGACGAGATGTCAGGCGGCCCAGTACCTACTGACATGCCAGCGCGAGGCCAACCCGATGCGTGTGGCCCTGCCGCCGACGGGGCTGCAGGAGGTGCGGCAGATGCTGAATCGTTGGCGTCTGAGACGGGGCTTTCAGCCTCCGCGACCAACTTCGGTTTTGTGGGCAGCACCAACGCTTCGAGCGGCGACGATGCTTCTGCCCCGGGCGGTGAGGATCCCTTGGTGGGAACCACCGTTGGTGATGTGCAGATCGAATCGCTGATTGCAGTCGGGGGCATGGGCCGTGTCTATCGGGGCAGGCAGATGCACCCGCCACGGCCGGTGGCTGTCAAGGTGATGCGGTATCCGCAGGCGGCGAGGCACAGTAAGCGTTTTCAGCATGAAGTGGAGGTGCTCGGCCGGCTTGTGCATCCCAACATCGCGGAGGTTTTCACGGCCGGAGAGACGCGATGCGGGCTTGAACCTCTGCCCTACTTCGTGATGGAGTTCATCCCCAATGGTCGCTCACTGCAGCGGTACTGCGACCACGCCAGCCTGACGGTTCACGGCCGTTTGATGCTGTTTCGAGAAGTCTGCGAGGCTGTTGCCGCGGGCCACCGCGCGGGCATCGTCCATCGTGATCTCAAGCCCGGCAACATCCTCGTGACCGACGAGGGCGGGGGTGGCCAGCCGCGGGTGAAGGTGATCGATTTCGGCATCGCAAAGGTGATGGCTGCAGACGCGGTCACGGAAGCGGGGTTTACGGAGACAGGAGAGTTTCTCGGCACCCGCCAGTACATGAGCCCCGAACAGTTTGATGGTCGTCCAGGTGAGATCGATGCCCGCAGCGATGTCTATTCGCTGGGGGTGGTCTTGCACGAACTGCTCACAGGTAAACTCCCGCACGACCTGACCTCGTGCACGCTTGTGGAAACCGCCAGGATCGTGCAGCAGAAGCCACCGCAGCCGCTGCAACTTGCCAAGGGGCTGTGCGATCGACGGCTGCGGCGAGGGCTGCAAAGGATTGTCACCCGCTGCCTGGAGAAACGGCCTGCCCTCAGATACGCCGATGCGGCTGCGCTCGGCGAAGATCTTCGGCATCTGGTCGCCGGCAGGCAGGGTGCTCCCGGCCGTGGAGGAGGGCTCTCAGGATCGCCCGCTCAGCTGCTCATCGGGGCCGCAGGTGGGCTGGCTGCTCTGGTGATGGTGGCGCTCGCGGTCTTTCAGGAAAAGGAAGCTGGAGTGCCAGAGAATGCCCCGCCGACGCCAGCTTCAGCAACTCCGTCGACAGACAACGCTCTTCTGCCCTCAGAGACCCAGCAGCCGCTGGCGAGCGTCGCCTCGATTCCCTCGCTGACCCGCGGACGATGTGTGGTTGTCTCACCTGATGGACACCTCGCTGTGGTTGGTCGAGCAGAGGGCCAGCTGAGTATTGCGGACGTCACTGACGTCACGATGCTGCGGGAGGTGGGTCGCCTCGGGCCGCTTGGGCCGGGTGGCATGGTCGATGCGGTGTGGTCGTCTGATGGTCAGATTGTGTATGCCGTCAGCCACGAGAAGGCCGCCGGAGGCCTGCATGTGATTGATGTTTCGGATCCCCAAACACCATCGCAGCTGTCCTTTCTCGCCACACCAGATTACGCGCACGCGATCCAGATCACGCCCGACGGAACCACGGTGCTGATTGCCGATGGGAACGCGGGCGTCGTCGCTGTGGACGTTACCACGGCGGAGGCCCCAAGGATCGTGGCAGCGGTCAGCATTGCCGGCTATTCGCAGGGCATCACGTTATCGCCCGACGCCCACTCTGCGTATGTGTCGTGCTGGCAAGGAGGACTGGCTGTCGTCGATGTTTCCCAGCCG
>CALCGM010000330.1 GCA_937900985.1 uncultured Planctomycetaceae bacterium
TGACGCTGCGCAAATTGCATATCGGCTATTCGATAATCCAGAGCAGTTGATTTGTCCGCGTATTTCTCCCAACCGGCCTCCCGCTGGTTTGAGGGGTTCTTTTGTCTTTATTTCAACGATCAGCTTCTCCAAACAAGATCTTCAGGAAAGGAACCTCAGATGGCCAGTCTCGCAAAACCTCGTGCCAACTGTGGCTTTACGCTCATCGAACTGCTGGTGGTAATCGCCATCATCGGCGTTCTGGTCGGCCTGCTTTTGCCGGCGGTGCAGCAGGCACGTGAAGCGGCCCGCCGCAGTTCATGCGGCAATAACCTCAAACAGATCGGCATTGGATTTCACAACTACGCTGATGGCCATAGCCGCGGCGGCGACAACTATTTTCCGCCTCCTCAGCAGAATCTGTGGGTACCTTCCGGCTCAGGCAGCCTGCCAAGCGTGTGAAACAGCGCGAATCTGATGCCTTCTGGCGTTCTGAGGCCGTACGCTTTTCTGATAGTCAGTTTTGTCTTGCCGTTGAAACCCTCGACAACGCCTGACGAAATCGCTCCCTTCGCATGGAACCAGTTCGCCAGTAGGCGTCGGTGATGCTGCAGGCTCTTGGCGACTTTCTGCATCTGCTCCAGTCCGCTCTCCTTGGCCCGCTCGCACCACGAGTCGAGAAACTTCATCGCCCAGCTTGGTCTGAGGTAGGTCCAGAACTGCTGAAAGTCATCCCGCATCAGCATCGCCTTCACGCTCTTGAGATTGTACTTCAGGAGCTCATCAAGCTTGGCCGCTTGCGGCTCCGTCAGATTCTCTCGCCGCTTGAGGAGGCACCAACGCGAGTGCTTGAGAATCGGCTCGTATCCGTCTCGCCTGAGTTCGGCAACCTCGGTCCGCCGAACCTCATCGATAGCCGCGTTCATGTTCTTCATGATGTGAAAACGGTCGAGAACGTTCATCGCCTTCGGCACTTGCTCGGCGATCACGTTGAGATACGCCTTGCACATGTCGCTGGCCACAAACCGGATCCCTTCCCGCACTTCAACCGAGAGAAACTCAAAGAATCCCCGCAGGCTCTGTTCGGTCCTGTCTTGCGCCACCCACAGCAGCCGCTTCATGTTCCCGTCAATCTGATAGACGAGCGTCAGGTATGACTGGCCCTTCCTCCATGAAATCTCATCGACGCCGATTGCCTCAACGTCCTTGAGTTCGCGACGGGCGAGCCCCCAGAGAACAGCGTGTTTTACCGAGCGAAACACCGCATCCCAGCTGGTTCCAAACGCTTCCGCGGTCTCCTTCCAGGAGAGTCGCCTGGCCCATCGGGCCAAGAACCATCGGAAGCTCGTTGTCAGCTGGCTCTTCCCCTCCGCCCACGGCACCTGCTCAACCTTCACGCCGCAGGCCGGGCACTCCACCCGCCGTATCGCGTACACGAAGAACACCGCAATGTTCCACAGCGGCACGAACTGCCATCGCCGAGGCGACTGGACGTCGTACCTCGGGCCTCTCTTTCCGCAGCCAGAGCAGATCGGCCGGCCGTTCGCCCGCGGTTCAATCTCGACCTCAATGACCGTCGGCGCTCCGTCAATTTCGATGATTCTCGCCCGCTTGTAGACAAAAGACTTGAGCGGCTCGACGTGATTGAGAATACTCTTCAGTTGCATCCTGCGGTGGCTCCGGTTGAAGGGCTGTGTAGACAACCGCTTCTTTACCCGAAAGCGCCGCTCGATGCTCTTTGGCTCGCCCAGACGCCTGCGAAATCTACTCCCTCGCTGACTCTCGGGCCTACGATCCGCCGCTCAAAGCCTTGGCAAGATGGCTGCCGGCAGTTCGGTCAAAAAACTGCAGACGTGGCCACGAAGCGGGCGATCACTCTGCCCGTCGAGAACCGCCGCTCTGCACAACGGCATGCCTGCCACGCAGTTCAAAGACCTTGTGGCACGGGGCTCTACACAGTGCCAATCCGCTGAAATCTACCCACAGATTCTGCGGACGAGCCCTATTTTTCCTATCCGTTTTTGATCTTTACAGGAATTTCACCATGTGTGTTTCCTTGATATCACGGTTGATCAGCAGATCGCTTCCGGTGGCCAAGCGGCGTGGCAACGGAGTCCTCCGGCTCCCCGGTTTTACCCTGATTGAACTCTTGGTCGTGATTGCGATCATCGGTGTGCTTGTCGGCCTGTTGTTGCCGGCGGTGCAACAGGCCCGTGAGGCTGCCCGCCGCAGCGCCTGTGGCAACAAGCTGAAACAGCTGGGGCTGGCGGCGCTGAATTACGTCGACGTCAACGGTCGGCTGCCGTACACGAACAAACGAATCTACCCAGGGCACGTTTGGCACTCGCGATCAGACCACAAAGGCAGCTTCTTGGTCCAGATGCTGCCTTACATGGAGCAAAACACGCTTTACGACGGCCTTGACTTCACCAGCAACACCCAGGATGTCGAGTGGCAGGTGGTCGGCGGCAAGCCGCTGTATGCCCATGTTCTGTCCGACCTGCGGTGCCCTTCGGATCAGCACAGCCCCGACGGCACCTATCTCGACAGCTCAACCAATCAGACCCGGGCCTGCTCCAACTATTCCGGCAGCATGGGCAGCCAGAACAACAACAGCTGTAGCTGTGCCACCCACAACAACTACTTTGGCAATGGTGGGAGCATCCGGGCCGATTCGGAAGCTGGCAATTTAATTTCCGGCGTCATCGGCCACGTCTGGTGGAGTGCAAAGCTCAAGGAGATCACTGACGGCCAATCCAAAACGATCCTCTTCGGCGAGGTCCGCCCGCAGTGTGCGTGGCACATCCGGAAGGGCTGGTGCAACATTAACTCGGTCTACACCGGAACCGGCATCGCCATCAACTTCAACACCTGCGAAGGTGAACCGGGCACGGGCTCAGGCTGCAATCAGTACAGCGGCCAGTGGGCCTGCTCGCAGGGCTTCAAGTCGCAGCACCCGGGCGGAGCCTTGTTTGCCTTCTGCGACGGGTCGGTGCAGTTCCTGCAGGAAACCATCAACATGGTCACCTACCAGGCCCTGGGCGACCGCCGCGATGGCACCACCTTCAATTGGTAGGACCACAGGCAATGCCCGACTCTTCGTCTTTAGCTGCAGCAGGACCGGCTGATGGCCGGTGCGGCCTGGTCCCGACATCAGGTTGGGTGCTGGTGCTTTTGCTTCTGGCAAGTGTGGCTGGCTGCGGCCCCTCGCGGCCGGCAACCACTCGGGTTTCTGGGCTCGTCACCTTCAAGGGAGCACCCGTCGCAGAAGCTGATGTGAACTTCATTCCCGCAGATGGCCGGCCAGCGAACGGCCGCACCGACGCCGCCGGCCGCTTCAGCCTGTCAACTTTTGTCCCCGGCGACGGTGTGCTGCCGGGTGAGCATGTGGTGACGGTCAGCAAGCAGGTGGCCAAGGACGGCGACTCGGACGACCCCTACC
>CALCGM010000331.1 GCA_937900985.1 uncultured Planctomycetaceae bacterium
CCTGGATGGCCCGCAGTGAGCGTCCGGAGGGGCAGCTCCGGGCTCACCCCGAGCGGCCCGACCGTTAAAAGCCGAAACCTCAACGCGGCATGCCAAACGGCGGGCTAAGGTAGAGCAGGCAGATGATGGTCTCGGTTGCTCCCCGGCATTGCAAACCCATGCTCACTGATTTCGACCTGCACCTCCTCGGCGAGGGCCGTCACTGGAAAAGCTACGAGAAACTCGGCAGCCAGTTGACGGACGTGGATGGCGTGGCGGGCACCAGTTTCGCGGTCTGGGCACCAAACGCCGACATGGTCAGCGTGGTGGGCGACTTCAATAGCTGGGATGGCCGCAGCCACGCCATGCACAAGCGGATTCCCTCCGGCTTCTGGGAGCTGTTTGTGCCCGGGGTGGGCGTGGGCACGGCCTACAAGTTTCGTGTGTTCTCCGGTGGCGGCTTCAGTGATCGTGCAGATCCGTATGGCTTCGCGGCGGAGGTGCCGCCGAGGACTGCGTCGCTTGTGGCCGACCTCAGTGCCTACACATGGCGAGACGCCGACTGGATGACGGCACGGCCGCAGCGGGATCCGCTGGCGACGGCGATGACCACCTATGAGGTGCACCTCGGCAGCTGGCGGCGACCGGGCGACGATCCCACGCGGTGGCTGACCTACAAGGACCTGGAACACGAACTGGTGCCCTACGTGGCGGAGATGGGCTTCACGCACGTGGAGTTTCTTCCGCCGACGGAGCATCCGCTCTCGGCAAGCTGGGGCTACCAGACGATCGGGCTGTTTGCCGCAACAAGCCGGTTTGGCACTCCGCAAGACTTCATGTCGCTGGTGGATGCCTTCCACCGTGCTGGCATCGCCGTGATCATCGACTGGGTGCCCGCACACTTTCCGCGTGATGGGCATGGCCTGAGACGCTTTGACGGCACGGCCCTCTATGAGCACGAGGATCCGCGAAAGGGCGAGCATCCCGACTGGGGCACGATGATCTTCAACTATGGCCGCAACGAGGTGGCCAACTACCTGATCTCATCGGCGCTGTTCTGGCTCGACAAGTATCACATCGATGGGCTGCGGGTCGACGCGGTGGCGTCGATGCTCTACCTCGACTACAGCCGCGAGGAGGGGCAGTGGGTGCCCAATCGTCATGGTGGCCGCGAGAACCTCGAGGCGATCGAGCTGCTGAAGACCTTCAACATCCAGGTGCACGAGCAGTTTCCCGGTGCGGTCACGATCGCCGAGGAATCGACCGCCTGGGGTGGCGTGTCGCGGCCGACCTACGACGGCGGGCTCGGCTTCACGTTCAAGTGGAACATGGGCTGGATGAACGACACGCGGCGGTATATGCGGCACGATCCCGTGCACCGCAAGTATCACCACGATGAACTCACCTTCAGCCTGATCTACTCGTTTCACGAGAACTTCGTGCTTCCGCTCTCCCACGACGAGGTGGTGCACGGCAAGGGCTCAATGATCGATCAGATGCCCGGCGACGCCTGGCAGAAGTTTGCCAATCTGCGGCTCCTCTACACCTACATGTGGTGCCATCCCGGCAAGAAGCTGCTCTTCATGGGCGGCGAGTTTGGGCAGTGGCAGGAGTGGAACTTCGACGAAAGCCTGCAGTGGCACCTGCTGCAGTGGGACAGCCACCGCGGGCTCAAACGGGCTGTGGCCGACCTCAATGCACTGGTCCGCGACGAGCCCTCCCTGCATGAGGTCGACTTCGATCCGGCGGGCTTTGAATGGATCGACTGCCACAACTGGCAAGACAGCATCCTGGCCTTCGTCCGCCGCGGACGCCGCCCGGAAGACTTCGTCGTGGTGGTCTGCAACTTTACGCCGGTCGTGCGGCAGGGCTATCGGCTCGGCGTGCCCCATGAGGGGCCGTATCAGGAGCGGTTCAATAGCGACTCCCGCTACTACGACGGCAGCAACGTGGGCAACATCGGCACGTTGATGGCCACCACGACGCCGCATCACGGGCGGCCGGCAAGCCTGACGCTCACCCTCCCGCCACTCGCCGCCATCGTGCTCACGCCGTGGCGTGCCTGAGCCGGAGAGCGGGTCGACGGCTCGCGATCAGCGGCCGGGCATCCGGGGCTGCCGCTCCCAACGGAGCTCGTAGCGTTCCTCCAGCCCCTCAATCCACCGCTCAAACACGCCGGCATACGACTGCTGGGCAACCTGGTCGATCGGCATGGTGTCGTCACGACGATCAAGAAACTAAGCCCGCAGCTCTGAGTCGGGCGGCGTGAGCGAAAGCAGCCGGATGCAGTAGCAAACCGTCTGCGGCTCGTTGAAGGCGGCGGCCGTTTCCCCGGGAGCGAGCGAAAAGACTGCCTGCATGAAGTCGTTGCCCGGCAGGAACGCTCCTGGCGGCTGCGACAGCTGCGGCATGCCGCTGGCCACGTCATACCAGGCAAACGGTCCAACCTGCGTCATGGTGACATCGCCGCGGTCGGTCGCCAGCTGCTCGAGCGAGACATCACGGCTCGCGGCCTGCTCGGCGAGCTCTTCAGCCTCTTTGCGGGCCAGCTCGCGGGCCTCCATGATTCGCCAGGCCTTTTCCACATTGTCTCGAGCAGCAGCGAAGGTGGGCACAAACTCTGGCTGATCCTGGGTCTTCCAGGACAGGAAGCGGTTGCCAAGCATGTCCCGCGACGTCTGCGGGCGGAGCGTCATGGAGCTCTCGCCAAACATCATCTCCAGCCACGATCGCTGGCGAATCCCAAACCGGCTGCTCGGATCGGGAACGAGCTCAAAGCTCCGTCCAACACCGGGCTCCTCAGCTGCATCGACCGGTGCGACGAGCTCTGAGCGGCCGGCGGTGAGGCCCTGCGTCTCGGCAATCTTGTTGAAGTCGGGAGGCGTGGGCGGCTCGGTGCCGGTTTCGCCGCGTGCCTGCCAGAGGGCGTAGTCTTCGCCGTAGGCCGTCAGGTCAGCCGCCACGGCCGAGAAGATGGCATCGATCCGAGCCTCGGCCTTCTGGGCTGCGAGCTGCTCACGGATCTCTTCGGTGACCTCAGCCAGGGGCCGGAATCCGTCTTCGGCAAGAGGATCTGTGGCCGCAGGGGCATCGCCGACCGTCGCTTCAACGGCAGGCTCGGCAGCTTCTTCTTCGACTTGCTCCGCAGCCCCGTCGTCAGCCGCCTCCGTCGACGCTGCCGATTCAACGGCCGGCGACGACTCCTCGGCAGGAGCATCTTCCTCGCCCTCAGCCTGCCGGGCCGATGTCAGCAGAAACGGCGATCCCTTGCGGGGCAGCGACGCCCCATCTGCCGGCTCCGGTTCAGCAGCAGGCTCCTCAGCAGCAGGCTCCTCAGCAGCAGGCTCC
>CALCGM010000332.1 GCA_937900985.1 uncultured Planctomycetaceae bacterium
GGGTGGTCTCGCTCTCGATGGAGCCTGAGACGGTGATCCCTGCCGCAGCGATCGAGTATCTCAACCGGCTCGGAGACCTGTTGTTCATGCTGGCTCGCCATGTGAACGCGGCCGCAGCCACACCAGACGACCCCTGGCATCCGGCATGACGACGAGGCGGGCTGAGGATGGGTGGCAAACGCTGCGGGTGAGGGCCGCCGGCAGCATGGGAGTGTGTGCGTGACCTTTGGTATCGAACCGCAACCAGACACGACGGTGACTCGGCGTTCGGTGGTGGCGCGTGCGGCTGCTGGCGTGGCCGAGGCTCGTGAGCGGATGGCGGCGCAGCGGGCGGCGGGGTCGCCAGGAACGCAGATCTGCACGCTCGCCTCCGACCTCTTCGAGACGATCGTGCTCGACGTCTTCCACACGATTGTCGAGGGCTTGCCTGCGGAGACGGCCGCGTATGTGCGACGCGAAGTGGCCGTGGTGGCTCACGGTGGCTTCGGACGCCGCGAGATGGCGCCCTATTCCGATGTTGATGTGATGCTGCTCTACGATCGCGACCGCGACGGAGTCGTGCCGGGCATTGCTCGTCAGCTGCTTCAGGATCTCTTTGACGCCGGGCTCGATGTTGGCCAGAGCGTGCGGACGGTGCCTGAGGCGATTCGACTCGCGGAGCGGGATGCAACCGTTTTCAGCACCCTGATCGAAAGTCGGTTGATCGCGGGGCCGAGCCGGCTGCTCGACCGGCTCCGGCCACGGCTGTCGCTGCTGGTGGATCGGCATCGCCCGCGTCTGCTGAGGCAGCTGAGCGAGGCTCGGGGCGAGGAACGCGATCGTCATGGACGGTCGGCATCGCTGCTGCAGCCCAACGTGAAGCGATCACCGGGAGGGCTGCGGGACATCCAGATGGTTCGCTGGATGGGCTTTCTCGGATGGGGGGAAGCGACCTTCAGCGGCCTTGTGCTGCGGAACGCACTCTCCCCTGCGGATGCCGACGCCCTGCGGGAGGCCCGTTCGTTTCTCCTCGGTGTGCGGATCGACCTGCATCTCGCAGCTGGCCGTGGCAACGACGAGCTTTCCCGAGATGAACAGGCCCGGATTGCTGCCGAACGAGGCTTTCAGTCGAGCGAAGGGCTGCTTGCCGTTGAACGGTTCATGCGGGACTACTGCGGCGTCACCCAGAGCGTGCTGCGGATTCTGACCCACATTCAGCAGCAGATCGGGCCGTCACCCTGGCGACGGCAGCTTGCCGACCGCCTGCTTGGCCACGACGTCGACGGCAACTACTGCATCGGTCCGCGGACGGTCGGCATCTGGCCTGATGCGGTGGCTCGGGTGGTGGGATCGCTGCCGGCGGTGATGCGGCTGGTGATGCTCTCCATGCGGCACGATCGGCCGATCGATGAGGCATCCTGGGAGGCCGTGAGGCTCCAGCTGGCGGCTGAAGAGCATGCAACGCTCCCCGATGAGGCGTCGCGGGAGCTGTTTCTGCAGATGTTTGTCGAGCCGACTCGGCTTGCCGACGCTCTGCGAGCCATGCATCGGGTCGGGCTCCTCGAGCGCTTCATCCCGGCCTTCGAGCATGCTCGCGGGCTTCTCCAGTTCAACAACTACCACAAGTTCACCGTTGACGAGCACAGCCTGCACACGGTCGAACGCGGCATGGAACTGGCCGATGATCCCAGCTGGCTGGGACGCATCTGGCGTGGAATTCGCCGTCGTCGCCCGCTGCTGCTTGCCCTGCTCCTGCACGACATCGGGAAGGGGCGGCCTGGTGATCACAGTGAAGTCGGGGCCGTGATCGCCCGGGAGGCGGCGGCGGACCTCGGCCTGCCGGATGACGAGGCGGAGATTGTCGAGCTGCTCGTCGCCAAGCACCTGCTGATGGCGCATCTCGCCTTTCGCCGCAATGTCGGTGACCCGAGTCTCGTGGTGGGCTTTGCCCGTGATGTCGGCTCCCCGGAAGTGCTGCGGATGCTCACGATCCTCACGGTCGCCGACGTGACGGCGGTGGGCCCGGGCACCTGGACCGGCTGGAAGGCCGACCTGCTCTCCGATCTCTACGAGCGAACGCTCGCCTGCCTTGATGGAGAGAGCCCGTTGCGGCCCTCGGACCGCAGGCGAACCGAGCTGGAGCAGCTGCTGGCGGAAGCCTCGGCGAGCGAGCCGGTGCTTCGCCTTGCCCGACGGCTGACGCCGTCGTATCTCCAGGCCACCGAACCGAGGCAGATGGTGGAGGAGCTCCAACGGGTGGTCGTGCTTCCGCCGGGCGAACTCTTTGTGCTCACCCGCTGGCACGCCGACACCAAGACGGTGGGCGTGACGTTTGCCGCGCGAAAGCCGATCGTCCGCGGCGTGTTTCACCGCGTCACCGGAGCCCTCTCAAGCCTGCGGCTCGCCGTGCTCTCCGCCGATATCCATTCCTTCGACGATGAGTTTGTGATCGACCATTTCGTGGCTCAGGATCCCGACTCGGCCGGTGAGCCACCGCCGGGCCGCATGGACGACATCGTGCGGGCGATTGAGGATGCGATTCGGCACGGCCAGCAGCCGTCGTTTCCGGCGGTCTACGGCGAGGAGGCTCCGCCAGCAGCCTTGGAAGACACCTTTCCGCCGCGGGTGCAGATCGACAATGCAAGTTCCGACACAACCACGATCATTGAAGTCTTTGCCCACGATCGGGCGGGCTTGCTCTATGCGGTGGCCCGCGCGATCTACGAGGCGGGGCTCTCCGTCAAGGCCGCAAAGATCGGCACCTACCTCGATCAGGTTGTGGATGCGTTTCACGTCACCGAGCAGGACGGTCGCAAAATCGACGCCCCCGACCGCCGGCGGGAGGTCCGCACGGCGATCGAGGCCGTCTTGCACGGGGCTGCCAAGGAGGCGGCTCAGGCGTTGTCGAGATAGCGGTTGATCACGTTCTCAAAGAGCTCCTGACGCCCGCTGGTGCAGGCGGCGGCGTCGCCCTTCGCAAGCATCAGCTTCTCCAGCGACGCAAAACTCTCGCTGCCGTCTTCGATCTTCTTGCCAAGATCGCTCGACCAGGAGGCATACCGCTCTTCGACGAGCTTCTGGATCGCGCCATCGGCCCGCAAGGCAGCCGCGATCTTCAGGCCGCGGGCGAAGGCGTCCATGCCGCCGATGTGGGCATGAAAGAGATCGACCGGTTCGAAGCTTTCACGGCGAACCTTGGCATCGAAGTTGATGCCGCCGGGGGCCAGGCCGCCATACTTGAGGATCGAGTACATCATCTGCGTGGTCATGTAGATGTTCGTGGGGAACTGGTCGGTGTCCCAGCCCACGAGCGTGTCGCCGGTGTTGGCGTCGACCGACCCCAGGAAG
>CALCGM010000333.1 GCA_937900985.1 uncultured Planctomycetaceae bacterium
TGGCCCATGTCGTCTTCGACGTTGTCGCCGAAGATCCAGAGAAACCACATGTTGCCGGCCAGATGCATCACGCTGCCGTGCATGAAGATCGCGGAGATGAGCGTCAGCCATACGGGAATCGGTGTGGGCCGCAGCCCTGGGTCCATGACCTGATACTCCTGCCCCTGCACCTCAACGCTGCGAACGGCCGGCTCGGTGACGATGTCACGGCCAGAGATGATCTCCGCGGGCACCTGCACAAACGCCATCGTGAAGTCGTTGTTGCTGCCCATGCCTTGCAGCACGACAAACACAAACACGTTGATCGCGATCAGGCTGCTCGTGACGATCGGGGCGAGCGTGCGATCGGAGTTGTCGTCTGCGATCGGAAAAACCATCAGATTTCCTCAAGAAACTCGCTTGCCGCAGCGGCGAGAGCCGCTGCTTCTTCCGCCGGGCCTGCACAAACTGTCCCGTATCACCGACGTGACGGGCTCACAAAAAACTCACGCATCCCTCTCGAAACCTGCTCCAACACCGGCTTTTTCTGCGTTTTTCCGCCTCGTCTACCGATATGAAGAAGGTGTCGGTTGCCAACGACCTTTGACTCGACCAGGGCGTTCGGCATAATACGCGGGGCTTGTGGGGGGCCGGAATTCCCCACGAGCACAACTCGTCTTTCCATATAGCCGCATCGACGGGCTCGAAGCAGAGATGCTTCGTGGGGGAAAAAGATACGGCGCCCAAGCAGCGGAGGTGTGCATGCACGGGAGCAACGCCGGATGGTGGAAGCGTTCTGGAGTGTTTGGTCGTCGCCAGACGGCTGTTTCTCGACGCGGATCGCAGCAAAGCCCGCTGCCGCCCTCGCGACGGCGGTCGAAGAAAGTGCTCAACCACGAGTCGCTTGAACCGCGGCTCTGCCTCTCTGCGAGCATCGACACCGGGGCCGACCTGCCCACCTCGCAGCTTGACTGGGGCGGCCAGTCGGTCACGACGCGAGCGGATTCGTGGATTCTCCGCACCGACACCACGCTCGGCAGCAACTTTGGCGGCTGGCTGTTTGATCGGTCTGCCGACACCGCCTGGCAGTCTGAGCCGCTCGGCGAGGGCTTTTTCTCGCTGACGGCTCCGGGCGCGACCACGGAGGACGTCCTCGGCTGGGCCTCCACCACGCACGGTGTGGCTTATGTCGAGCCAGACTTTGTGATCAACCCCGCCTCCACGCCCAACGACCCCGACCTCAATCGCCTCTGGGGTCTGCACAACACCGGACAGACCGGCGGTGTGGACGATGCCGACATCGACGCGACCGAGGCCTGGGACATCACGACCGGCTCACGGGACGTCGTGATCGCGGTCATCGACACTGGCGTCGACTACACCCATCGCGACCTCGCCGCCAATGCCTGGCAGAATCCGGGTGAGATTCCTGGCAACGGCGTGGACGACGACGGCAACGGCTTCGTCGACGACATCTACGGCTACGATTTCGTCAACAACGATGGCGACCCGATGGACGACAACGGGCACGGCACCCATGTCGCGGGCACCATCGGCGGCGTTGGCAACGATGGCACGGGCATCGTTGGCGTGAACTGGCAGGTCTCGATCATGGGCCTGAAGTTCCTCAGCGGTGGCGGCAGCGGCTCCACGAGCGATGCGGTGCGAGCGGTCAACTACGCGACCATGATGCGCCGCGACCATGGCATCAACATCGTGGCCACCAACAACAGCTGGGGCGGCGGCGGCTTCTCGCAGTCCCTCAGCGATGCCATCGAAGCCGGTGGCGACGCAGGGATACTGTTCGTCGCTGCTGCTGGCAACGAGGGCAACAACAACGATACCTTCCCCGGCTATCCGGCCAGCATGACGAGTGAGGCGATCATTTCGGTCGCCGCCACCGACAGCAGCAACAACCTCGCAGGCTTCTCCAACTATGGAGCCACGAGCGTGGATGTTGGAGCTCCAGGCGTGGGGATCTATTCGTCGCTGCCCGGCAACAGCTACGCCAGCTACAGCGGCACCTCAATGGCCACGCCGCATGTCGCGGGCATTGTTGGCCTGCTGGCAGCCGCCAACCCTGACCTGACCGCTGCAGAGATTCGCACCGCCATTCTCGACTCCGCGGTGCCGATTTCGTCGCTCAACGGCCGGGTCGCCACCGGAGGCCTCGCCAACGCGGCTGCGGCCCTCGACGCGATCGCCATCGGGCCCTCGCTGCGGGCCGACATCGTCAACGTCTCGCCCGACCCGCGGGAGGATGCGGTCGACGCGATCACGATTGAGTTCACCACTGCGGTCAGTGGCTTCGACCTGGCCGATCTCGCCCTCACCCGTGACGGCACGGCGGTTTCGCTAACGGGCACGGCCACGCTTGCTTCCAGCGATCAGCAGACCTGGACGCTCGGCGGCCTGACCGGCCTGACCGGCGACCTGGGGGCCTACCGACTGACCCTTGCGGCCGATGGGAGCGGGATCACCAACAGCGACGGCCTGACGCTCGCATCTGACGTCAGCGATACCTGGTCGGTGGTTGAGCCGCCTCCTCCGGCGCCGTTTGAGCCGAACGACTCGATCGCGACGGCTGCTCCTGTCGCGCTGACGGCTGGCC
>CALCGM010000334.1 GCA_937900985.1 uncultured Planctomycetaceae bacterium
GGGCGGAAGAGAGCGAGGAAGAGAGCGAGTCAAACATCGAGAATCTCCGGGGCCAGGCAGATCACCCGGGAGTATACGACTCACCCTCGGCCGGAAAGAGTGCCGCTCGTCCGGCCGGTGACGGGCCGCTCAATCCCGGGCGCGGTGCCCTGTGCACCACAATTCCCGGGGCGTGGCCGGCAGGAGCGACCAGTCACCGGACGGACTCGCGGTCTTCGAGCTCAGCTCACTCAAACACGACCGTTTCGCTGCCACAGTCTGAGCAGGGTTCACAGGCGGGCATGCACTCGGGGCCACAGGTCGGCCCAGACTCGCACCAGCCACCACAGGCAGGCGAACGGAACTCCATAAACGACGGCCTGCGGCAGCTGCTTCCGAAACAGTTGCAGCCGGAGGCAGTCACCACAACCGCCAGCACCATCACACACGACACAATCCGCGACATCGTCGGCTTCTCCTCGCCAAGACAGTCTCCGCCGTCGGCTGACGATACGTCTTCCATCACAGCGGCGAGCAACCGTAGCCCACGCCCAGGCTGCGCGCATGCTGTCGCAGGCCATTTTCCGAACTCAGCCACGCGACACGGTTCGCCTGTAGCGGTCGGGAAAGCCCTGCCGATCAGGCCGGCCTTCGTGACCTGACAAACCTCGCCGCTCCACCCCGGAGATCTTTCCTACGTGCTAGGGTTTCGCAGACCCGCAGAATCGACGGCGATCTGCGGCCTCGTCCCTTCCTCTTCTTTTCTTCGTTCGGAGAGCTGTCACGATGCGGCCTGCTGCCGTTCATCTCAGGGAATTCGTTCTGCGTTCTGCACGGGTGGTGGCGGCCCTGTGTGGTGCTGTGGCCCTGATTGCTGTTGGTGGAACGTGCTCGGGCGAGCCGTGCGGCGACACTGACAACGCCGATGTCTGGGTGGTGAGCACCCGCTGCCTTGGCGGCACCTGCAGCATGCCTGAGGAACCGGGCTTTTCCGTGGAGCAGCTGACGCCCGTCGACTGCGGCCGCAGCCGATGGCAGCGGGCAGATCTCGCCACCATGCTCGCCGACCCGTCGCGGCCGCTGGCCATTTTCATCCATGGCAATCGCTACGATGCTGCGGCCGCCAAGCAGCAGGGGATCGCCCTCTCCCGCAGGCTTGCCCGCTTCTCCCCTACCGACGTACCGGCCCGCACGGTGATCTTTTCCTGGCCGAGCCAGAAGCAAGGGCTGCTGCTGGCCGATGGCCGCACGAAGTTTCAACGCTGCTACACCGACGCCCACTATCTCGCCGCGCTGCTGGCGAAGATCGACCCGGCTCAGCCGGTCGCGGTGGTGGGCTACAGCTTTGGGGCCCTGATCACCCTCGAGGCGTTTGACGACCTCTGCGGCTCGCAGGGAACGCTGCCGTGTGCCGCGGGCTCCTTGCAATGCCGCCCCGGCCCCTTGCACGTTGTGCTCGTGGCACCGGCCGTGCGAAGCGACGCCCTGGCTCCCGGCGGACCCTACCGCGAGTCGTTGGCCTGTGTTGACCGGCTGACGGTGATCATCAACTCACGCGACGATGCCCTACGGTTTTTTCCGCTGCTCGATCCACGGATCGACATTCCGGCACTCGGCTACGTGGGCATGCCCAGCCGCTGGGCAGCGGCTGACACCACGTTCCGCATGACCGATGCCGCCTCGATCGTCGGCCGACAGCACAGCCTGACGCGATACCTGGAATCGGCCACGCTCTCGTCGGTGATCGCCACCGCTGCTGTGGACGGCCTCTAGCTGTCCGTGGAAACAGCCTTTCATGGCCTTTTTCCACTCAAGCAACGCCCCAAAGAGCCGAGGTTTTGGGCGTCGCCGGCACCGCATCCTGCGGCGGCAGACGTGTCCCACAGTCTGCTCGCCAGCTGCCAAGGTGCTCGGCAGCTGCGGGGCAATCAGGCCGCACGACGGAGCGTGGCTCCCTCGGAGTGCCCCCGTCGCGCCGCCACCATCCGCCGGGCCACTTCCGGCATCCGCACGGTAGCCCGCCAGCCGAGGTGAGCCGCGGCCTTCGCCGGATCGCCACGGCCGCAGACAATCTCGGTCGGCCGACGCAGCGATGGATCGAACTGCACATGGCGACGCCAGTCGAGGCCAACCGCGGAAAACGCTTCGGCGACAAACTCCTCGAGCGATGCGGTATGGCCGGTCGCGATCACGTAATCCTCGGGCTGATCCGCGGTGAGCATGCGGTGCATCGCCTCGACATACTCCGGAGCCCAGCCCCAGTCGCGGGCGATTGCGAGATCGCCAAGGCTCACGGTTTCTTGCTCGCCCGCCGCAATTCGGCAGGCGGCCGCCACCACCTTCTGGGTGACAAATCGTTCCGGCCGCAGCGGGCTTTCATGGTTGAAGAGAATGCCGGTGGCCGCGTGGATGCCGTAGGCCTCGCGATACTGGGCCACCTGCCAGAAGCTCGTCGCCTTGGCGATCGCATACGGGCTGCGAGGCCGGAGAATCGTCTCTTCGTTGGCCGGCTGGCCATCGGTGTTGCCAAACATCTCCGAGCTGCCAGCGTTGTAGAGCCGGATCGGCCGCTCGATCATGCGAATCGTTTCGAGCAGGTTCACCGTGCCCAC
>CALCGM010000335.1 GCA_937900985.1 uncultured Planctomycetaceae bacterium
GCAGTATCCAGCCCATGCCCACATCGACCTGCTGCCGCGGGCGCAGGGGCGGGGCTTCGGTGGGCCGATGATGCGGCACATCGTCGCCCTGCTCAGACGCCGCGGCGTGCCGGGGGTGCACCTGGGCGTGAGCGGCCGCAACACGCGGGCGTTGGCGTTCTATGCGAAGCTCGGGTTTGCCGAACTTGGCAGAACCGGTGCACCTGGCGACGAGGTGATCTATCTGGGGATGCGGCTGTCGGCAAGCACGGGAGGGTGATGGATGAGTGGTCTGTCAGGGCAGGACGCGTCGCTCGGCGTTGGTCGTCGGATCGCGATGCGGATGACCGCCTTCGCCGAGACGCCCATCATGGCGGCCATCCGCGCCGGCGTGGTGGCCGTGGTGCCCCTGACGATCGTGGGTGGCGTGTTCATGCTGCTCGCGAATCCACCGCTTCCGGCTGCCGAAGCCTGGGTCGCGCCCTACGCTGAAACTCTCAGCATCCCGGTGGCGGCCACCTTCGGCCTGCTCGCGCTGTTTGTCTGCCTGGCCGTGGCCTACGACCTTGGCGAGCGACGTGGTCAAGACCGGCTCTCGAGCGTGATCCTGGCCGGCTCGAGCTTTCTCTTGCTTGCTGTGGAGCCTGAGACTGGCGAACTTGCCGCGGAACCGCTGGCCTCGCAGGGCATTCTCACAGCGATTCTCGTGGCGATTGCCGCGGTTGAGGTGCAGGCCTTCTTCACGCGTCGCAACCTCGTGATTCGTATGCCCGATGGAGTGCCCCGGATCATCTATGAGTCGTTTGCGTCGCTCGTGCCGCTGACGGTGCTGGTGGCAGGATTCTGGGCGGTGCGGTTTCTGCTGGGCGTCGACCTGACGGCGACGGTGCAGTGGCTCTTCGGCCCGCTGATCTTTGCCCTCAACACGCTGCCAGGGATCTGTGTGTATGCCTTCCTGGTGACGCTCCTGTGGTCGATCGGCATCAACGGCGACAACGCCCTCGATGCGATCGTGGCCCCCGTCTTCCTGCAGTATCTCGCGGCCAACGTCGAGGCGTGGGAAGCCGGGGCTGCCGCCCCCTACTCCACCGCCCTCGGCTTCTTCACAAGCTTTGTCAACGTCGGCGGCACAGGGGCGACCATTGCTTTGGCCCTGGTGCTTTTCAACGCCAAGGACCCGGGTGTTCGCCGCGTCAGCCGGCTCTCGCTGCCGACGCAGGTCTTCCAGATCAATGAGCCGCTCTTCTTTGGGCTGCCGATCGTGCTCAATCCGATCCTGATGCTGCCCTACGTGATCAACGCGATGGTGCTGACAGCGAGTTCGTATCTCTTGATGGAGTGGGGCCTTGTCGGCCGGCCGGTGGTGGGCATCCCGTGGACCACGCCGCCGGTGATTGGCCACTACCTCGTCACCGGCGGTGACTGGCGGGCGGCCGTGTGGGGCGTGGTCTCGATCGGGCTGGCGATGGCCGTCTACTGGCCCTTCGCACGGGCCTGGATGAAGGCCACCGCCGCGGCAGCTCCTCGTGATCGACCCTGAGGGGGCTCCTGCGGAATCCCACGCAGCGTGCAAACGCTGAAGGCGGACGGGGTGGGATTCGAACCCACGAGACGCTTGCGCGCCTGCCGGTTTTCAAGACCGGTGCATTCAACCGCTCTGCCACCCGTCCGGCGGTCTCCAACAGTCTAACCGCTGCAAAACGCAGGGCATCCCCAAGCCGGCTTTGACGCGGTTTGCAGGCTTTCGTAGAGTCTGCAGGTGGCCGCGGGCGAGCCTGCGGCAGTTTCTGTCTTGGAAAGGATCAGTGGTTATGGGCGGCATCAGCAACCGCATGAAAGAGATCAAGCGTCGTCGCCACCGTCGGGAGAAGGTTGCGCACTTCAAGAGCAAACTCGCGAAGGCCTCGCCTTCAGAGAAGCAGGTGATTGCCGAAAAGCTCCGCAAGCTGACCGAAGGCTGCGACACGCTGATCGCGTCGATGGGCCTTGAGGCCAAGTAGTCGGTTTTTCCTTCGCCGGCAGGCTTAACTGCTTGCCGCGAAGGTGAAGCCATCTTGCACGAAGTCGATCTCAACCCTGCTGCCCTCGGGGAATCGCCCCGAGAGCAGTTCGCTCGCCAGCGGGTTTTGCAGCTGCTGCTGAATCACACGCTTCAGCGGCCGTGCCCCATAGGTTGGGTCGTAGCCGAGCCGCGCAATCTCCGCAACCGCCGCCGGCGTGCATTCGACCTCAATGCCAGCCCTGGCCGCCTGTTTCTTCAGGTTGCTGACCTGGATGGCCACGATCTTCTCCAGGTGCCGCTCGTCGAGCGGGTGGAAGACGATCGTTTCGTCGATCCGGTTGAGAAACTCCGGCAGGAAGTGAGACTGCAGCGACTCCTTCACCGCGTTGCGGACGTCTGCATCACTGCCGCCTGATCGCGTGATCTCCTGGATTGCCTGGCTGCCGACGTTGCTGGTCATCACCACGATGGTGTTGGTGAAGTCAACCGTGTGGCCGAGGCTGTCGGTCAGTCGGCCATCGTCGAGCACCTGCAGGAGCACGTTAAACACGTCGCGGTGGGCCTTCTCGATCTCGTCGAGCAGCACCACGGAGTAGGGCCTGCGGCGGAC
>CALCGM010000336.1 GCA_937900985.1 uncultured Planctomycetaceae bacterium
GCCTGCTTGAGGCTGCACGGCCGTTTTCTTTAGGCTGGCCCCACGTGAATCCACACAGCGCGAGGGCTGACGCATGCTTTTGACAACAACGCCGTCGATCGATGGCCAGACGATCCAGCGGTACCTGGGCGTCGTGACCGGAGAGGCGATCCTGGGAGCGAATCTGTTTAAGGATCTGTTTGCCGGGATTCGCGATCTCGTGGGCGGCCGGTCGGGCACCTACGAACGCGAGCTTCAAAAGGCTCGTGACATCGCCATGCAGGAACTGACCGACCGGGCAGCAGAACTCGGCGCCAATGCCGTCGTCGGGATCGATATCGACTACGAAGTGCTCGGGCAGGCCAACGGCATGCTGATGGTGGCAGTCAGCGGCACGGCGGTCCTGCTCTGACCGGCGGTAGCACGGCCTCTCCTCGCTGCATCACGGGGCAGCAACGACAGCGACACGACAGCGGCCGCCGCTCGTGGTCGCTGGTGGCTGCACGATCCGCCCGGGTACGATGCCTCGCAGATTCTGCGACCCCGGAGAGTTCCTGCCGTGATGCCTCGCCCACCAGCCTTGTTTGCCGCGTCGCTTGCGGCCTTGCTCCTGACGGCCTGTGTCGGCGGCACCACGTCGGCCGAACAGCCCGCTGGCCAGGTGCCGCTGCCGGCGCCTTTGGAGGCGGCCTTCTCACCTGCCACCTGGCGGACCGAGCGACGGCTCGTCGATGTGCACCTGCATATCGAGTCGCGGCCGGAGCGGTTTGAGCGGGCAGTGCCTATTCTCGACAGGGCGGGCATCGGGGTGGGGCTGCTTCTTGGCGTGGGCACCGTCACCAGCAGCGATGGCAGGCCGAGCGGTTTTGCCGAAGCACGCACCCTCGCCGAGCGGATGGCTCCCGGACGCTTTCTGCAGTCGATGCTGCTCGACTACACCGGCTGGGACGAGCCCGACTGGAGCGAACGAGCGGTGCGGCAGATCGAGGCCGGCCATGCCCTTGGAGCTGCCGGGCTTAAGGAGTTCAAGCGGCTGGGGCTGTTTCTCAAAGACGGCAACGGCCAGCTGATCAAGGTCGACGATCCCAAGCTCGATCCGGTCTGGAAGCGGTGCGGCGAGCTCGGCATGCCCGTCTCGATCCATGTGGGCGACCCGCGGGCCTTCTGGCTTCCCTACGACGAAAACAACGAACGCTGGACGGAGCTGAAGGATCACCGCAGCTGGTGGTTTGGCGATGCCTCCCACCACCCGCCGCGAATGGAGCTGCTCGAGGCCCTCGACCGGGTCGTGGCCCGGCATCCTGACACCACCTTTGTCGGCGTGCACTTCGCCAACAACTCCGAAGAGCTCGACTGGGTTGCGGCTCGCTTCGACGAGCGGCCCAACTTCTACGCCGACATCGCCGCACGTGTTCCTGAGCTCGGCCGGCACGATCCCCAGCGGGTCCGCGAGATGTTTCTCACACACCAGGATCGCATCCTGTTTGGCACCGACTTCCAGGTGTTTGATCGGCTGGTGCTCGGCTCCGGTGGTGATGCCGACCGGCCCACCGATGAAGACGCCGACATCTTCTTTGCCAAGCATGGCCGGTGGCTGGAAACCGACGACCGCGACTGGCCCCACATGACGCCGATCCAGGGCGACTGGACGATCAGCAGCATCGACCTTCCCGCGGAGGTGCTGCGGAAGATTTACTTCGACAATGCCCGCCGGCTGTTTGCCCGCGGATGGCCGCGGCCCACGCTCAAAGCCACACGGGTGGAGCAGGACATCGTGCCCGATGGCGTGCTCGACGAAGCGGCCTGGGCGGAAGCCGTGCCGGTGCGGCTTGAGTATGGCTCGGCCGATAGCCGCAGCCACCCGCAGCTGAGCACGCCGGTGCGAGCACTCTGGTCAGACCGCTGCCTGATGCTGGCCTTCGAGTGTCCGTTCACCACCCTCAGCACGTTTGAGCCCCCACAGGCTGAAGAGCGGATCGGCCTCTGGGAGCGTGATGTGGTGGAGGCCTTCATCGCCAGCGACCCTACCGCGCTTGATCACTACCGCGAACTGCAGTGGGCCCCGACGGGCGAAACGCTCGACCTCGCCCTTGAGGCCGGCAGTCGCGACTTTGCCTGGTCGTCTGGGGCTGTTTCTGCCGTGAAGGTCAACAGCCGGGCCTTGGTCTGGCGGGTGGAAGCCTGCATCCCCTGGTCGGCGTTTGGCGGCGAACCGCCTGCCCCCGGCAGCCGCTGGCGGCTGAACCTCTTCCGCCACGACACCGCCCACCGTGCAGGGCTGGCGTTTTCCCCAACGCTCAGCTCGTCGTTCCACATTCCCAACCGCTTTGGCTGGCTGGAGTTTGGCGACGGCGGCCGGGCCGACGATGCCGAGCACCCCGGCTCCCCATAAGTCCCGGGCGTATACTCAACAGAGGAGGAAACGGAAGTCTCGCCCCACCGCAGCCCGCCTGCGAAGGCCCTCCGCACCGCCATCCACACGCCGCTGCCCGCATGACATCGCTCGCCGGAAAACTGCTCGTCGCCTCACCCGACCTCCGCGATCCCAACTTCGCCCGGTCGGTGGTGCTGATGCTGCAGCATGCCGAGGCCGGGGCGATCGGGCTGGTGCTCAACCGCCGCAGCGGCACTCCGCTCTCCGCCATCTGGGACCAGGTCACCGACGTGCCCTGCACCCTCGATCTTCCCGTGATGACCGGTGGCCCCGTGGAAGGGCCGCTGGTGATTCTGCACGGAGACGCGGAGCTCAATGAGCGGGAGATCATGCCGGGCGTCTATTTCTCCGCCCACAAAGACCTGATCACCGAGCTGCTCGCCCAGGGTGAACTGCCGATGCGAGTGTTTGCCGGCTATTCCGGCTGGGGGGAGGGGCAGCTGGAAGCGGAAATGCAGGAAGGCTCCTGGTCGACCACTGCAGCCACCCAGGAGCTGATCTTCGGCGACGAGGAAACGCTCTGGCACCTCGCCACCAAACGGATTGCCGATGACATTCTGATTCACGGCCTGGGCATCAAGCATGTTCCCGACAGGCCCGAGCTCAACTGACCC
>CALCGM010000337.1 GCA_937900985.1 uncultured Planctomycetaceae bacterium
GCGAGCTGCCCATCGACGTGGAGCGTGATTTCGATCATGGGAAAAGGCGGGCCCGCGAGCACCGAGACCTCATTGACCGCCAGCCCACGGGGGTGGAGCTCACCTCCTCGGAGAATCTCGAACTCCAGCAGCAAATGATCGACAAGCTGGAAATGGCCGGCCGTGATCTCGTCGAAGGTTGCCTGAGCCTCGTCTGGCGGATAATCGGCAAGAAACCCGAGCCTCCCCAGATTGACGCCCAGCACGGGAACCTGCTGATGCCCCATCCATGACGCAGTTCGCAGGATCGACCCATCGCCGCCGAGCACCACCACCAGATCGACGGCCCCCAGCGAGGCAAACTCGCAGCCGAAGAGACCGGGCTCGCCAACGCGGCCGTCAGCAAACTCACACGAGACCTGAAAGCCCCGGGCCGCGAGGTCGTCAGCGATTCGACGGGCCTCCGTCTCCAGGCTGGCCACACCCGATGAGCCTGCAATCACCACCCGCAGATCTGCAGGTGGGGCCGTCGCAGCGTGCAGTCGTGAGCGAGAGACACTCATCCCAGTGACGCTGCCGGTGCCGTGGAATGCGAAGCCGCTGGAGAGCGGCCCGCGAGGCGGCGGCAGGCCGCTGCGATGCCCTCAGCATCAAGGCCCAGGTCGGCAAACAGCTCAGCACGATCGCCGTGCTCAACGAAGCTGTCGGGCAGGCCGAGCCGGAGCAGGGGCCCGGTTTCTCCCAGTTCTCCGGCAGCTCTCGCATCGTTGACAGCCTCAACGACCGCCGAGCCGAAGCCTGTTGGGAGCGCGTTTTCCTCAAGCGTGATGGTCCAGGGAGCGGCCTCGATGGCAGGCAGGATGAGCTCGGTGTCGAGCGGCTTCACGAAGCGTGCATTGATCACGGCAACGTCCAGCCCTTCGCTGCGGAGCCGGCTGACGGCGGCCAGGGCCTCGCCCAGCAGGGTGCCACAGGCAATCACCAGCCCGTCGCGGCCTTCACAGGCCTGTTCGGCCTTTCCGAGGGCCATTGGCTGCCGGGGGAAGTCCAGCCGAACCCGCGCGGCCTTCGGATACCGGATGGCCGTGGGCCCGTCGTGGGACAGCGCCCAGGGAACCATCTCCTCCAAGTCGTGCTCGTCCCCAGGGGCCATCACAGCCATGTTGGGGAAGAGTCGCATATAGCCGAGGTCGTAGGAGCCGTGGTGGGTGGGGCCATCCGGACCGGTCAGCCCAGCGCGATCGAGCATGAACAGCACCGGCAGGTTCTGCAGGGAGACCTCTTGGAAGATCTGGTCGTACGACCGCTGCAGGAAGGTGCTGTAGATGTCGACGATCGGGCGGCAGCCAGCTTTGGCCTGCCCAGCTGCAAAGGCGACGGCGTGTGACTCACAAATGCCCACGTCGAAGAACTGGTTGGGAAACTCTTCGCGGACCTTCTCGAGCTTGTTGCCCTGGCACATGGCGGCAGTGATCACGCTGACGCGACTGTCGGCCTTCATCGCCTTGGCGATCGTCCGGCTCGCGACGTCCGTGTAGGCCTCGGATGAGGACTTCTTGATGGAGACAACGAAGTCGTTGTCACACTCGAAGGGGGCCGGGGTATGGAAGAAAACAGGGTCGGCCTCGGCCGGCTTGAAGCCGTGACCCTTCTCGGTGAAGACGTGCAGCAGCACCGGGCCTTCGGCGTCTTTGATCATCTCCAGGTAGCGGATCAGCTGCGGCAACGAATGCCCGTCGACGGGACCGAAGTAGCGGACGCCGAGGGCCTCAAAGAGAGCGCCGCCGTGGATCGATGTCTTGATGGAGTCTTTGACATTGTTGAGCATCCGCTCCACGGATTCGCCGACCATCGGCACGCCCTTGATCAGGCCGCCCATCTCCTGCTTGACGCTGCGATACCAGGAGTTGGTGCGGACCGTGTCGAGATACTCGGCCAGGCCGCCGACCCGTGGGCAGATCGACATCTTGTTGTCGTTGAGGACAACCAGCATCTTCCGCTTGAGGAATCCAGCATTGTTGAGAGCTTCAAACACGATGCCGGAGGGCAGGGCGCCGTCGCCAATCACCGCCACGCTGTGACGATCCGGCTCCCCACGCATGGTGTCGCCCATCGCCAGGCCGAGCGCGGTCGACACGCTACAGCCGGCATGGCCCGTCATGAACAGGTCGTAGGGGCTCTCGTCGGGGTTTGGGTAGCCCATCAGGCCACCCTTGGTGCGAATGGAAGGAAACTCTGCGTACCGCCCCGTAATCAGCTTGTGCGGATAGATCTGGTGGCCGGTGTCCCAGATCAGCCGGTCGCGGCTGAAGTCATAGACGCGGTGCAGGGCGAGGCAGAGCTCCACAACCCCGAGATTGGAGGCGAAGTGCGCCGTTCGCGACGCCACAACGTTGCAGAGGGCTTGGCGAACCTCAGCGGCCAGCTGCTCAAGCTGCTCGATCGACATCTCGGCCAGCTGCCGAGGGCTCGTCATGCGGGAAAGAA
>CALCGM010000338.1 GCA_937900985.1 uncultured Planctomycetaceae bacterium
TCACCATCCGCTGCGTGTTGCAGAAGATGATGCCGCTGCGAACGTCGTGAAACTCGATCAGCCGCGAGAGAGCGGCCAGCTTTTGGTGGTGGCGGACCTCGTAGCAAACCTGCTCAACCAGAGCAGGTCCGGTGGCCACTTTTTTGGTGATCGTCACCGTCTGCGGCTCGCGGGAATGCTGCCGCACGAGCGCCTTCACCGGAGGCGAAATCGTCGCCGAGAAAAAGACCGTCTGGCGTCCTTCCGGTGCGGCGGCGAGCAGCGTCTCCACGTCTTCCCGGAAGCCCATGTCGAGCATCCGGTCGGCCTCGTCGAGGATCAGGATTCTGACTGACGAGAGATCGAGCGTGCCGCGGGCCAGATGGTCCATCAGCCGCCCGGGGGTGCCCACCACCACATGCGCTCCCCGCTTGAGCTCGGCAAACTGCCGTTCGTAGCTCGCACCACCGTAGATCGCCACCGACCGCACTGCCTTTTGGAAGGCGGTCAGTTTGCGAACTTCGTCGGTGATCTGCGTGGCGAGCTCCCGCGTGGGGGCGAGCACGAGCACCTGCGTCGACCGATCGGTCGGATCAACCTGTTCGATTGCCGGGATGCAAAACGCGGCGGTCTTGCCCGAGCCGGTCTCGGACTGGCCGACGACGTCGTGCCCGGCGAGGATCCGTGGGATCGATGCCGCCTGAATCGGCGACATCTCTGTAAAGCCCATGCGGTCGACCGCCTCGAGCACCGCTGGCGACAGGCCAAGCGACGCGAAAGAGCTGCCGACAGCAGGGGAACTCACCGAATCCTCCCGGGGCACGATGGCCGAAGGCATCGACGCCGGCTGCTGCATGGTCTTAATAGCGCCGTCCGCCACCGAACCCTCCGCGTCCACCACCGCCACCACCTTCGCGGGGCTTTGCTTCGTTGACCGTCAGCGACCGGCCATCGACCTCTCGCTCGTGCATGCCGTTGATCGCCTGCTGGGCCTCATCGTCCGACTGCATTTCGACGAAACCGAAACCCTTGCTGCGGCCTGTATCGCGGTCTTGGATGACCTGTGCGCTCACCACGCTGCCAAACTCGAGAAACATCTGCTCAAGCGACTCGCTCGTCACGCTGTAGGCGAGGTTCCCGACGTAAAGCTTCCTACCCATTAAAACACCATTTCCATAGAGGATGGCCCGATTCACTTTCGGGGCCACTTCGAAAGAGCCAGAGATGGCAGCTCGCCAGAGGGTGAAGGCGAGCAAAAAGAAGAGGCAGAGCGTGCGCCCGCCATGCGTCAAGGAGCTTCGTCAACAACCGACAACAGAAAACATAGGCGAAATCGCGTCAAAAGCAAATGGCACCACTCCGCTGCCCGACGAACGGTGGGCGTGGCGAGCTGCTCGCAACGTACATTGGGAGGCCGGACCACAGCCGGCAACGAGGTTTCGACGTCCTCCGCACGGAATCGTGAGATGCCCCTGAACAGTTTTCCTCCGCCGTCGCGATGGGCTCCCGACGGGTTCGTGGCCGTCGGGGGGCCGCTCACGCCCGATCGGCTCAGCGAGGCCTACCGCCGGGGCGTTTTCCCCTGGCCTGTCGATGAGAGCCCCGAGGGGCTGCTCTGGTGGTCACCCAACCCGCGGGCCATCCTGCTGCCAGCGAGCCTGCACGTTCCCAGGCGGCTGGCCCGCACGCTTGCCAGCGGGCGGTTTGTGGTCACTGCCGACAGCTGCTTTGAAAAAGTGATGGAGGCCTGTGCCACGGCTGGCGACCGGCAGTCGGCCACCTGGATCACGCCTCAGATCTGCGAGGCGTATCTGGAGCTCCACCACCGCGGGATCGCCCACAGCGTCGAGGTCTGGCGGGAGGGATGGCTTGTGGGAGGGCTCTACGGCGTCTGCCTGGGGGGCATGTTTGCCGGCGAGTCGATGTTTTCCCTGGAGAGGGATGCCTCCAAGGTCGCCTTGGTGCGTCTCGTGCAGGCGCTGCACGCGTCGGGCGGCATGCTCTTTGACGTGCAGGTGGCCTCAGAGCACCTCGCCCAGTTTGGGGTGCTTGAGGTGGATCGCGACGACTTCCGTCGCATGCTGGCCTTTGCGGTGGCGTGTGGGGACTGCTGGCCCGCCACGCTGCTCGCCCTGGCATCGGCAGAGCCACCGAGCTAAGGCGGCGGTCATTCGACCGGAGGCAGCCCGGCGGCCAGTCGACGGAGCATATCGAGGGCTGTTTTGGCCGCTCGCGACAGCCGCAGCGATCCCGCGCCACCAAGCAAATGGTCGTGCCGGCAGGTGTCGTGGGGGCCCACCACCGCCATCGGCAGCCATTCGCGGCCCTCGTCGTCGCTCCGCACATGTCCCACAGCCACCGCGGCGGTGGCCTGCTGCTCACGGCGGCAGGCTTCGGCCATCTCCACGACGTCGGCCCCAGCATCCCCCGTGCCGAGCAGCCGTGAGCCGCGAAACACCCGTGTCTGCTGGCGATGGTCTGCCTCGGCCAGCAGCATTGCCACCCGGCCGACGGTGCTGCCCTCGCAGACGGCCACCCGCAGGTCGCGGGGCCGGCAGGCCCGGACGGCGGCATCCTCGAGATCATCGTCTTCCTCACCAAAGACGATCTCGCCAAGGCAGTCGCGGATCGTGGCCTCGACGGGGGCGATGGCTGCCAGGCAGGCCGCCTCGTCCACACCGCGGGCGGCGATCCGCAGCGTGATCGTGGCTTCGTGGGCGGTGATGCCGACAAGAGGATCGCGACCGCGGCGAATCAGGTCGGGGAGCATCGCTTCAAGAGCGCTCTCCCCTGCCCCGAAGCACTTCAGCACCCGAAACCGCATCGTGCCGCCCTGCGGAGCCATGGCGAGGATGGCGGGCTGAACGGTGTCGAGCCACATGCGGTGCATCTCGGACGGAACGCCTGGAAGGGCAAACACCCGGCCGAGCGGCGCGGCTCCGGGGGATGCAGGCAGGTCGATACCGGGCGCCGTGCCCGTTGGATTCGGGATCATCGACGCGGTTCGGGGCAGCATGGCCTGCAGGCGGTTGCTGCTGGTCATGGGGCGGCCACGGGCGGCAAACATGGCTTCGATCGCTACCAGGGCCTCGGGCACGAGTTCCAGGGGCTCGCCGGCCACCTGGGCGAGCACTTCACGGGTCAGGTCGTCGGCGGTTGGCCCAAGGCCACCGGTCGCCACCACCATGTCGGCTCGCTCCCGCGCCTCGCGGAAGGCCCGCACGCCATCTTCGACGGTATCGGGCACCGTCGTGTGCCCTCCCACCTGTATGCCGAGCAGGCCGAGCTCGCGGGAGAGCCAGCGGCTGTTGGTATCGAGCCGCTGGCCGGTTGTCAGTTCGTCACCGATGGCGATGATCTCGGCCTTCATTCCGCGTGCCTCCCGTGTGCCAAGGCGATCCGTTGTTCGGCTGTACCATAGCCGGCTGCGTCGGCTGGTGGAGCCGCAGCGTTTGCGGCGAAGGGGCAGGAGCGTGGTTGCCCCCCGGCGTCACCAGGGCCACTGGTCAGGCTCTCTGCATCCGGAAACAATGCCAGCATGAGACTTGGAGTGTATGGCTGGGATTCGCAGGTGGAAGCGGTGGTGCGGGCCGCCCGACGGATGGGTGCGCGGCTCGGGCCGGCCTGCGGCGTGCCCGCGGAGCGGCGGATGGAGGTCCTGGGCGAAGGCGTCGTGGCCGTCGACTCGTGGGAGGCGATGGTCGACGAACAGGCCTGCGATGTGATCCTCGTCGGTGCCGAGGCATTTGACGAGGCCCGCGGTGAGGGGCTGCGGCATCTGGTGCAGGCCGGACGTCCGCTGGTGATTTCGCAGCCGCTGACCCTGTCGATGCTCTACGCCTACGAGCTCGACATGATCCGCGCCGACGTGGGCGGCCCGCTGGTGCCCTTTCTCCCTGACCGTCAGCATCCGCTGGTGAAGAGGCTCTTGGATGCCGTTGAAGGTGGGCTCGTGGGGGTGGGCAGGCTGGGCCGCCTGGAGTCGATCGTTGTGGTGCGGCGGATGCCAGAACGCTCGAAAGAGCATGTCCTGGCCTGGCTGGCTCGCGATGCCGACCTCGTGCGTCTGCTGATCGGCGACCCGCAGCGGCTCTCCACGCTCGCCGGCGTGTCGACCGATGCCGCCTATGCCTCGCTGACGGTGGAGTTTGGCGGCGAGGCCCAGGTTCCGGCTCGCTGGCAGGTGGCGCGTGGCGACACGCCAGAGGCCGAGCTGACGCTCGTCGGCGAGGCTGGCCAGATTCGCGTCACGATCCCCGACAGCTCGGCCGGCCCAGCCGTCTGGACCTGGCAGGACGTCGAGGGCGTCGAAGAGGCCCCGCCGTTTGACGGCGGTGAGGTGATCCTCACAACGCTCCGTACGCTTCTCGCTGGCCGGGATGCCGCAGAGGTGCCCCAGGCCTCCCAGCCTCCCCCGGCTGCCTGGGCGGATGCCGCCCGCGCGATCGAGCTCGCCGAGACGGTGCCCCGCAGCCTGGCCCGCGGCAGGGCGATCGATCTGCATCAGGAAGAGTTTTCCGAAATGGGAACCTTCAAGGGCACGATGGCATCGCTGGGCTGCGGGCTCGTGATGGTGGGGCTGCTGATTCTCGTGGTGGCCACGGTCATCGGAGGGATCGCCCACGAGGCTGGCTGGGCCTTGGGAGAGCAGCTGATGTCGGTCTGGCCGTTCGTGGTGCTCGCCGCTCTTGGCGGCTTTCTCGCGTTGCAGCTGCTCCCCCTGCTCGTGCAGGGGCCAACCGACAAAAACTAGAGCCTGCTTGGCGACGCCGGCCGGAAGACGGGCAGGCCGGGAGGGGTGGGCAATTTCTGGCGATCGGCCTCCCCCCCGGTGATATCGCCAGCCGTCTGGTCCGATTCTTGTGTTGGGGGCCACGGGTCGCCCCGTGGCTCTGCTCCCCGACAAAGAATCTGCCTGCCATGCCGCGACGTCAGCCCTCACCTGCGCGACTCGCCCGTCGGGTCGCGTGCGTTCGTGCCACTTTGGTGAACGCGATGCTCCTGGGCCTGGCGTGCTGTGTTGTGCAGCCGCGAGCGGTCGCCTCGGAATCCCGCCGGACGGCCATCGTCGATGCGATCGCGTCGCAGCGTGATGCGGTCGTCAATATCCACGGCCAGAAGGTGATCTCGAGCGAGGGCGATGAGCCAAAACGCGTCAACGGGATGGGCACTGGCGCTGTAATCGACAGCCGAGGCTACGTCGTCACGAACTACCACGTTGTCGAAGGTGTGGAGCGGATTGAGGTCACGCTTG
>CALCGM010000339.1 GCA_937900985.1 uncultured Planctomycetaceae bacterium
CGGAGATCATCCGCCAGCGGTGCCGTGACCTGGCGGCCTGGGACACGGTCCGCTTCGCCCAGAAAGCCTGCTCAAACCTGGCAGTGCTCAACCTTGTTCGCCAGGAAGGGGTGGTGGTGGATGCGGTGAGTGCAGGGGAGATTCACCGCGGGCTCGCCGCCGGCTACACGCCGCATGCGACGGCGGGCAGCGGTGACGACGGGCTGCCGCCTGTGCATCCGATCGTCTACACCGCCGACATCTTCGACCGCGACAGCCTCGCTGCGGTGGCCAGCCATGGAGTCCACGTCAACTGCGGCTCGGCCGACATGCTCGACCAGCTCGCCGAGCGGATGCCAGGGGCATCGGTGACGCTGCGGGTGAACCCCGGCTTCGGCCACGGCCACAGCCAGAAGACCAACACCGGGGGCGAGGGCTCCAAGCACGGCATCTGGCACGAAGACATCCCCAATGTGCTTCAGAGGGCCGAATGGGCGGGCCTGATGGTGTCGGGCCTGCACATGCACATCGGCAGCGGCTCGGACCTCGCGCATCTTGCCGAGGTGGCGGGAGCTCTGGAGCGGATCGCCGCCGACGTGGGCCGTTCGCTGACAACAATCTCAGCGGGCGGAGGCCTGCCCGTTCCCTATCGGCCAGACGAGACGCATGCCGACCTGGGCGGCTACTTTCAGCTGTGGGACGCCACCCGCAAGCGGCTCGAAGACCGCTTTGGCCACCGGATTCGGCTGGAGATCGAGCCGGGGCGATACCTGACGGCTGAGGCAGGCTCGCTGATCACCGAGGTGCGGGCCACCAAGCGGATGGGCAGCAAGCGGTATGTCCTGGTCGATGCCGGCTTCAACACGCTGGCCCGCCCGGTGCTCTACGGCTCCTACCACCCAATCCGCATCGTGGCATCCGACGGCCGACCGGCAACGGGCGAGCCCCAGGACGTCGTCGTGGGCGGCCCCCTCTGCGAATCGGGCGACATCTTCACGCAGGAAGAAGGTGGCTTCGTGACCAGCCGCCCGCTGCCGCCGGCTGCCGTGGGGGATTTTCTCGTGCTCGATGTGGCTGGGGCCTACGGCTTCGTGATGGCGAGCAACTACAACTCGAAGCCGCTGCCAGCGGAGGTGCTCATCGATGGGGGCCAGCACCGCCTCGTGCGGCAGCGGCAATCGCCCGACGACCTGATTCGTGGCGAGACTGTGTGAGACGGTTTTGCCGCGGTCGCCATGGCGGCTAGGATGGTGAAGTGAAGTTTCGCCTCCCCATGTGCCGAGTTTGACACCATGGCAAAGCAAGGTCCTCGCAAAAAGCTCCCCAAAGAACTGGCGGTCATCAACGCCGACAACTGCACAGGCTGCGAAAGCTGCCTGGAGGTCTGTCCGGTCGACTGCATCGTGAAAATCCAGCAGTACGACCAGTTCCACAACCTGCAAAGCTGGTGTGAGATCGACATCGAGCGGTGCGTCGGCTGCGAGGTCTGCGTGCATATTCCGGGCAAAAAATCGAATCCCTACGACCTCAAGGTCTGCCCGTGGGACGCGATTGAGATGGTGCCCACCGAAGAGGTCGCCGTTGCCGTCGCCCAGATGGGTGGCCCGCCCGACTATGTCGAGCAGAACTGGGACCGGCTTGTGGGCACCGCCCAGCACCTGGCCGAACTGAAGGCCTCGGCGAGTTGACGCCCTCCCAATGCAGGGGTACAACGTGACAGATGTTCACGTGTTCCTGCAAGGAGATGGGCATGGGTGCTGGAAAGACCGCCGCGGCCGACGAGACAACGCTCATCCCGCTGCTGCAGCTGTCGGGAGTTCTTGGGCTGGGGAGCCGTCTCCGCCGACGGCTGATCGACCACTTTGGTGGGCCGAGCGAGGTGCTCGCCGCGGATGCTGCCGACCTCGCACGCACCGAGCGACTCGGGCCCGCGGTGGCGCAGGCGATCTCAGACTCCTCCCCCCGGGAAGCGGAAAAGCTGCTTGAGCTCTGTCGCCGCCGTGGCGTCGAGATCATCCTGGAGAGCGACCCCCGCACACCGCCCTTGCTTGGCCGCATCGACGACCCACCCGGGGTGCTGTTTGTCCGCGGCGAGTTCCAGCCGTGCGACGCCCTTGCCGTGGCGATTGTGGGGGCGCGGCATGCGACGGCCTACGGCATCAAAGTCGCTGAACAACTCGGCGGGGCGCTCGCCAGGGCCGGCTACACCGTGGTCAGCGGCCTGGCCCGCGGTATCGACGCGGCGGGCCACCGCGGGGCGCTCGCCGCAGGCGGCCGCACCCTGGCCGTACTCGGCAGCGGCGTGCTCTCCATCTATCCGCCCGAACACCGCGGCCTCGCCGACGAGGTGATCGCCTCGGGGGCGGTGATCAGCGAGATGCCGCCGCTCACCAAGCCTGCAGCAGGCCTGTTCCCGCAGCGCAACCGCATCATCTCAGGCCTTTCCCTCGGGGTTGTGGTGGTGCAGGCCGCGGAGCGGTCAGGAGCGATGATCACCGCCCGGCTCGCCGGTGATCAGGGCCGCGAGGTCTTCGCGGTGCCGGGAGACATCGGCTGCCGGATGTCAAAAGGCTGCCACAAACTGATCCAGGATGGCGCTAAGCTGGTGGGCAGCATCGATGACATCCTCGAAGAACTCGGCCCTCTGTTTGAAACAGTGGTCAGCCCGGCGGGATGCACCGCTCGCAGCGGTTTCGCAGGTTCGTCCGTGGCCCCCGCCGCGGAGGCGGCGACCCGTGTTGCCGAGCATGTCCTCGACAGCACCGAACGGCAGGTGCTTGCCGCGATTCCTGCTGGTCCGGAGGGCTGCCTGATCGACCATGTGATTGAGACAAGCGGCCTGGAAGCGTCTCTGGTGCTCTCGGCTCTGAGCCTGCTGGAAACCCGGCGGCTGGTTCAGCGGCGTCCCGGCAGCCGTGTCGCTCGCCGCTGAACGCCAGCAGACGTGTTCCAAAAGTCTGCTAGACTCCCAGAGGTTGTTTCCAGCCTCCTGCCACTCCGCGTTCGGAATCGTTTATGGACACCGCGTTGATCACCCGCTCCGAAGCCATCCGGGCCCGCCTGCTCCAGCTGCGGGACTCTCTTTGACTGGGAGGGACGCAAGAAAGCGGCCGCTCGTATCGAAGCCGAGATGGGTGAAGGCGATTTCTGGAACAACAGCGAAAAAGCTCAGTCCACGGTCGCAGAGCTGAAGGGGATCAACTCGGTTCTCAAGCCACTCAATGAAGCCCTGGCGGTGGCCGGCGACATCGAAGCCCTGGCCGAGCTGGCTGCAGAAGACGAGTCGCTCGAGGCAGAGCTGGCGAGTGAAACCGAACGGCTGGAAACGCTCGTCGGGGCGCTGGAGCTGACCTCGCTCCTCTCGGGCCCCCACGACGCCTCGGATGCGATTCTCTCGCTCCACGCACGCGACGGCGGCACCGATGCCAACGACTGGGCGGAGATGCTGCTGCGGATGTATTCCGCGTGGGCCAGCAAGCACGACTACGACATCGAACTGCTCGACCGACAAGACGACGACGTGGCGGGAATCCAGAATGCCACGATCGCGGTTCGCGGCCCCTGGGCCTACGGCTACCTCAAGGGTGAGATGGGCATGCACCGGCTGGTGCGGATCAGCCCATTCAACGCCGAAGGCAAGCGGCAGACCAGCTTTGCCGCCGTCGACGTCTCCCCCGAGATTGCCGACGACGACACCGAGATCGAGCTCAACGACGACGAGATCCGCGAGGATGTGTTTCGCGCCAGTGGTGCCGGCGGCCAGCACGTCAACAAGACGTCGAGCGCCATTCGCCTCACCCACCTTCCCACCAACATTGTCGTGCAGTGCCAGAGCGAGCGAAGCCAGCACAAGAATCGGGCCACCGCCCGCAAGATGCTGCGAGCACGCCTGGCCCGCTTCGAAGAGGAAAAGAAGGAAGCAGAGCAGCTGGCCCGCTACAAGCAGCAGCCGAAAACAGGGTTTGGCTCACAGATCCGCAACTACTTCTTGCATCCCGACCAGCGGGTCAAAGATCAGCGGACCGGGCATGCCGTCGGCAACTTCCAGTCTGTCCTCGACGGCGACCTCGATGGTTTTTTTGATGCCTACCTGAAATGGAGGGCCTCCGACGCCCTGCCTTCGAGCGTCGCATCGGCCGAAGACGACGACTGACGCCCCGGCCATCCTCATACAACCCACACGATCCCGCAGGAGCGGAGAGCCCCTGCGAGCGTGCCATTCGCCATCGCCTGCTGGACGATTCGCCCTGGGTGCGTCATAGTTGCGAGGTCGGCATCGGGTCCACCGGTGCTGCGACGCTCTTGGAATCGACGTCCGGCCCACTCACGTAGAAGGAATACATGGCGGAGAAAGAAGCAGTCCTCGAGGTGGAAGGGGTGGTCACCC
>CALCGM010000340.1 GCA_937900985.1 uncultured Planctomycetaceae bacterium
GGGGATGTCAGTGGTTTCGCTTGGGCCCTCCTGGCCCTGCAGGCTTTTTTTTCGCCGGCCCGCTAGGCCGAGGCAGCGGTTGAGGGGGTGCGTCGTTGTCTGGAGACGACTTCCTGCGGCTTGAGAGCCTGGTGTATCGCCGTATTTCGCCCCGGCCTGACTGGCTGAAAGCCTGGCGGAACGAGGCCAACTACATCCTCTTTTGTGCCCGCCGCGCCGAAGACACCGACGACGTCGAGCTGCTTGAAGAACTTGAGGATCAGGCCCGAGACATGGCCGACATGGTCGAGGCTCGGCTGCGGGCGGAGGGCATCGCCTGAATCAGCCGTGTTTCGTCAGCAGAAATGCTGGCTGGTTTTTCAAAACATCGCGGTATCATTTGGCCCCCGAATGGCGGCGGGGTTCCCCAGGATATCGCGAGCGATGCCTCCAATCGACCTTTTGCAGCTGCATCTGGGCCAGGTGTCTGTCGACAGCATTGTCCCCCTGCGGCACCGCATGCTGCGGCAGAATTTGCCCTTGGACTCGGCGCGGTTTCCAGGTGATGATGCCGCCGCTACGCTTCATTTCGCTGCCTCGGATCATGGTGTTCCGGTCTGCTGCCTGACCTTGATGGCAGCGGCGTGGGACGGCCGCGATGCCTGGCAGCTGCGGGGGATGGCAACAGCTTTGGAGTATCACGGGCAGGGCGTGGGGCGAAGGCTCTTCGCTCACGCGATGTCTGAAGCAAGGCGGAGAAACCCTGACTGGCCGATGTGGTGCAATGCCCGCGTGTCGGCGATTGGGTTTTATCAACGGGTTGGCTGGGAGGTGGTCTCTGAGGAGTTTGAGATCCCGTCCGCTGGCCCACACGTGAAAATGGTCTACCGCGGGGAGTGATCTCCCTGCGGCTTCGCCTGGTCGCTCTCAGAGAAAGTGTTATGAAGCCTGCTTGGTCTTTCGCCCGCCGCGTCCTCCTCGCGGCCTGCATGTTCGCGGTGTCAACTCCTCACGAGAGCCGCGGTGAGACACCCATTCCTGGGCTGCCGCTCGACTCGGTGCCCGTGTGCGTCTCCGACGGTCCGTTCCACTCCGAAGCGTCGTTGAGCAGATTTCTCGACAGCAGCGGCTATGAGGTGGGCTACTACGCGGTGCAGCTTGATCATGGCCGTGTGCTCGAGAGGTTTGCCGATCGCGAGGTCTGCCTGGCGAGCATGGTGAAGGTCTTCTGCCTGACGGAACTGTTTCGCCAGGCGGAGGCAGGCCTCGATCTCGACGCGACCATGCTGACGGTGCCTGGCCATGGCGAGCGGACGCTCCGCGAGGCAGCGGACCTGATGATTGGCATCAGCGACAACGCCGCCACGCAGGCCCTCGCCGACTTCCTCGGCCGTGATCGGGTCAACGCCATCCCGGCGCTGGTGGGGCTTGAAGGGCTCGCCGACAACGT
>CALCGM010000341.1 GCA_937900985.1 uncultured Planctomycetaceae bacterium
GGCTTCACCGGCAGCGACGGACGCACCTTTCGTGAAAGCCTCACCGACGCCAGTGAGGCCATCTGCGAAGCGGAAGAACTCGGCACCGATGTGCTTCTGATCCACGCCGGCTGTCGCGGCGGCCACACCCTCGGCCACGCCCGTCGGCTCGTGCAGGAAGCCCTCGAGCGGCTGGCACCGATCGCCGAGGAGCATGGCGTGCGGCTGGCCCTCAAGCCGACCCATCCGGCAGCCTCGTCGGGCTGCGGCTTCTTCACGGACCTTGCTGAGGCGCATCAGTTTGTCGACGAGATCGGGCGGCCCTCCATCGGTCTCGCCCTCGACCTGTGGCACTTTGGAGATCAGCGAGCTCTGCTCAACCTGCTGCCCGTGATCATCCGCCAGGTGATCGTGGTCAGCCTGGCAGACTGCCGCGGTGCTCCGACGGCGGATCACGAACGGCTGGCGCCCGGAGACGGCACGCTGCCGCTGGACCGAATCATGGCGGCGATTGTCGACCAGGGCTTCCAGGGCGACGTGGAGTTTGAGTTTGTGGCCCAACCCGGTGACCCGCCCCGTCAGGGCTCCTCAGACGATGCTGCCGCGAGCCTCGCCGCCGGCTACCACGAGGCCCTCAGGAGGGCCCGCAAAGCCGCCCGCAGCTACGGCTGCCTCTCGGGGCCTGCCTTTGGCAAACTCCCTGCTCCCGCTCCGGGCCGGTGAGCCGCAGCGCCTCGACCGCAAGGCTCGGCAGTGGCTGTCCGCAGCTGTGGGCTCTCCTGGCGGGTTGGCTCGACGGCTATTCGTCTCGTAGGTTCCAGGCTTCCACCCAGGTCGTTTCCACCGGCTGCAGATCGAAGTCTCTGCGGAGCCGCTCGTCGAAATCTGCCATGTGGGCGGCCCCGTAGAAAATCGCGATCCGTTGCCGACCGCGGGCCACCTGCTGCCGCATCACGTCGATCGCGGCGGCATTGCGATCGGTGATGATCGTGGAGCCGTTTTCCCCGCCGAAAGCGGCCGTGAGCACCTCCATATCGGTGAACTGCTGGGCCATAATCCGCCGGAGCTGAAGCTCGCGATCGGAGGAAAAGAGCAGTCCAAAAAGCTCACCAAGCCCCAGCTCGCCGGAGGTATCGCCCGCCGCAGACTTGCGGCGTGCCTGGGCCATGCCCTCTCGCATCAGCCTGCTGAACATCGTCCACCAGGATTCCCCCCGCTTCTGCATCGCCTCGTCAAACTGCTTGGGCGAAAGGTCGGCATGCACGAAGTTGGCCGGGCTGTAGTCGACCGCCTCCAGCTGGAAGGCGAGCCCGAGGGCGTTCGTAAGCCCCTGCTGGGCCGAGCCAATCGCCCCCGAGGGCTTCTGGCCCGCCTTCGGAATCCGGTTCCCCTCCGGCGCCACGAGCTCGTAGAGCACGGCGTCGTAGTCTTTGAAGAGCCGGTTGAGCGTTTCGTAGTAGGTGTCCCCACCAATGTGGACAGCGGCCACCAGATCCACAGTGAGCCCCTCAGAGGCCTCTGGAGCGGTGGCATACCGCACGATGGCCGTATCCAGCGACCTCGGCTCGCCATCATTCTCCTCCGTGATCCGCAGGAAGCTGACGCCATCGTCAACCTGGAGAGCCTGCGATTCCTCGGCGCGGACCAGGGAAATCGGGAAGGATGGAAAGCCCCCGGCCAGCCAGATCGCCTGGCCTGCAGCCAGCAGCGCAGTGGTGACAACACGGATCGCACGGCACGCCATCAGTCAGCCTCCAGAGGGAATCAATCTCTCTATTCTAGCAACCAACAGCAGCCCACACCGCGACCACACCGCCGAGCCTCCACTTTTTGCCAGGGCAGCGAAGGGGAAGGGTCCTCGGGCCGCGAAGCGAATACACACGCAAGCGGGACGGGTCCTCGGGCCGCGAAGCGGCCTCG
>CALCGM010000342.1 GCA_937900985.1 uncultured Planctomycetaceae bacterium
CATCCGCCGGAAACGCGGCCTTCGGCGGTCGGGGGAGTGGAGTGGTTTCTCGCAGCGCTGCCGGCTTAGCTGCACCGCTTCTTGGGAAGCTCGGGCAGTTCGTCCGCCTCGCCCACCTCTTTTTCGTCACCCGCCACCTCGAATCGCCAGCCATCAATCACCGTGCCCTCGGTTTTCAGGTGGGAGAGCAGGAAAAACAGCCGCCGTCGGGCATCCCCCTCCGGGCCCTCGGGGATGTCGGTGAAGCGATCTCGCAGGTAGTAGGGGGCCCATGCCTGTGAGTAGAGCGTGGCCTTGAGCCGCAGCTTCTTGCAGTCGAAGCAGTCCGGCAGTGTCACACGGTAGCTGACGATGTCGCTGCCCTGACCGTCGGAATACTGTGGGTCGTCGCCCACTCCCTTGGGATGCGTCGCCTCCACGAAGGCTTCCGGCATCGAGGGATCGGGTCCCGCCGCCGACCATCCCCGGGGGAGCAGTCGATTGTCTTTCACGTCACTGGCCCGGTGTAAAAAACTTGTCGTGAAGAGGCCGCTGGTGTCGCGGGTCAACTCCTCGTAGATCTGCACCTGCTCCTGGCTCTCGATCACCCGGTGGTGCGGCTGGTAGGCCTGCTGCCGCTGGCCGTCGCGGACCTGGTCGGTGAAAAACTCCGACGGCAAAACCCGTCCGTCACCGCCGACGAGCACTCCAGCAGCGTTGGTCTGCCCCGAGGCCCAGATGATCCGTTCGTGCCCGTGCGTGGTGTCGATGAGCAGAAGCTCGATCCACAGCCGGCGGAAGCCGACGCCGCTGGGCAGGCGGTGGCCGGTGAGGTTGGTGACTTTCACGTCGGCGGCGATCGTCTGACCTGCGGTTTCGAGGTTGATGATCTCAAGCGTTGCGGTGTTGGTGCGGGCGTTGTGCACGTAGTTGTCGATCGCAAAGTGCACGCCCTCGACCCCCGTCTCGTAGTCGGGCATCCGCACGCCGAGCACATCGCCAAACTGCCGGAAGGCTTCCAGCAGAAAGACGTTGAGGCCCTGGAACGTGTGCCGCCGGTAGCCCTCGGTGCGGAAGGCAACCTGGTGATCCTCAGTGGGGATCTTGTTGTCGACGTCGGGAGAGTCCTGGTCTTGGAGGACCGCGATTTTCGTGGCGATCTGGTCGATCGTGACGTCGCCTTCGGGGCTCTCGTAGCCCTTGGGCATGTGGCAGTCTTGGCAGCTGCGGGATTCCGCGGTGCGGCCAAACTCATCCTGAAAGCTGCTGTTGAGCCACTCGAGGTAGGTCGCCTGCTCGATGCGGTGCATGAAGCCCTGGAAGCTCGGGTTTTTCTCCGAGGCGAGCAGCTGAGCAACCTGCTTGCTCGGCAGCCGGTCCGTTCCGGCCGGGGCCGCCGACAGGGGCCAGTCGACCACCGGCAGGTTGATCACATGGCAGGTGCCGCACATCCGCGATGACTGGATGAAGGGGTTGTGCTTTGGCACCGCCCCAAGAGTCGTCTGCATCGGGCGGGTGACGACATCTTTGAACGGTCCGTAGATCTCATCAGGCGGACCGGAGGTGAACTGGCCGGTGATCGAACTGGCGAGAAAGCCGGGCAGGTCCTGGCCGTCGTCGACCATGCTGTGGCAGACGGTGCAGCTGATGCCGTCGCGGGCGAGGCTCCCGTATGCGTGGTGCGGATTGGCTGGATCCTTGAGCGCGATCCAGTCGCGGAGGAAGGAGGCCCTGGCTGCCCACGGCGTGTTTTCCAGGCCTTGGTCGAGGTCGTGCTGCCGCTTGCCCATCGCGCCATGGCAGCGGAGGCAGGTGTTGACCACCTGCTGGCCGGCCTCCTCAGCCTGGGCGGCGGGCAGCTCGCGGGTGAGCTGGGCAAGTTCGCTCTCCAGCTGGGCATGAAAGACCGGGTCGCGGCCGGCAAGCCCCATCGGCGACCACTTCCACTCGCCGTAGGGCGAGACGTTTAGCCCGCCGCGGCTCGTCTCCAGAAACATCACTGGCCCCGAGGAGTGTCGCCCGGTTGCCCCGCTGTGGCACATCAGGCACTGGTCTGATGTGAGGAATCGCTGCGGGCCGCTGCCGTCGGGGGCAACATGGTCGTGCGACTCCGGTGGAAACTTGGCCACCTCGGGATAGGTCACATGCCGAGCCGGGGCGAAGGTGTGGAGAAAAGCAAAGTTGGGCCGGGCGGGCCCGGGCGCCTGCGGGGCCACCAGCGATGGCGGATCGGGATCGTGGCGGAAGTCGTAGGGCTGCAGCGAGGTGGGAATCTCCCGCCACGTGGAGTCGGTGTAGAAGCGGATCGGTTCGCCCGGGAAGCCGGTGATGTTGCGGAGCGAGGAGAACGTGCCGCCCTCTTCGGCCACCGAGTGGCAGCGGACGCAGGCCAACACGACGCCGGCCTGCGGGTAGGCGAAGGTGTCGGGCGTGTCGGCCTCTTGGCCTGGGTAGACGCTCGCCCAGAACCAGCCGCTCGGTGAGCCCGCGGCGTCTTTGATCATCACGTCGCAGCCGGCAGACGACGGCAGCCGCAGCACGTCGAGCAGTTCGTTTTCGGTCATGCCGTCGTAGCGTGCTGCTGGTGGCGGCAGCATCTCTTTGATGATCATGCCGCCGTCGGGGATCTGCCCCTCCCGAGGCAGCTTCGCAGGGGCGAGCCCGGCATCACGGCCCTCCGGCCAGAAGTCGGGGTCGCCCGTCAGCCAATACATCACCTTCGGCGAATAGAAACACCGCACGGCCGGATGCGTGCCGTAGGACTTGCCTTTGACGTAGGCACCGGTGTCGCGGACACGCTTGTCCCGGCTCCAGCCGAGCGTGGTGGCGTAGGCCCGGCTGCGGATAAAGGGGAAGAGCTGCTGCTCGTAGTCGATGTGGGTCATCGAGGTGGGCAGCGGCAGGGGGTGCTCCTTCGCTGCAAAGCCGGGAATCGCCTCTCGGGCAGCCTTGCGGTCGACGACCGCGTCTGCTGCCGGCTCCGCTGCAGCTGCTGTCGCCGTCGCGAGCAGACTTCCCAAGGCCAGCGTGCCCCCGAGTGTTGCCGACCACCACCAGGCATTCCCTGCCATCACAGCCCTCCTGAAAACCTCCAC
>CALCGM010000343.1 GCA_937900985.1 uncultured Planctomycetaceae bacterium
CCCGAGCGGCCCCGAACGCTCGGCTCATCGGCCTGGGCTCACCCCGAGCGACCCCCGAGAGCTCGGCTCATCACTCGCCACCAGGCAGCTCATCAAGGGCCACCGCATACGCCGTCGCATGCGAGCGGCAGTGCGAGATGCTCACGAGAACGCAGCGAATGCCGAGTTTCTCGGCGATCTCCAGGGTGCCTCCCTGGAGCCGAGCCACGGGACGGCCGGCAGCGGTGTTGCGAACCTCGATGTCTCTCCAGCTGATGCCCCGCCGCCAGCCGGTGCCGATCGCCTTGAGCACGGCCTCTTTGGCGGCCCAGCGTCCGGCGAAGTGCTGGGTCGCCATGCGTCGGCTGCGGCAGTAGTCGATTTCGTGCGGCGTATACACACGGCTGACGAACAGTTCGCCGTGTCGCTCTATCATCTGGGCGATCCGCAGGCATTCGGTGATGTCGGTGCCGATTCCAAGCACACTCATGATGAAGCCCCTGGGCGACGGCTGAGGCCGCAGGCAGCGCGAGCCCGATCGAGCACCTTCTGTGCCTGCTCGCGGGCCCGGGCGGCGCCGTCGTCGAGGATGCCTGCGATGGTGGCCGGGTCGGCTGCAAGTTCGGCTCGACGGCCGCGGGCATCGGCGAAGAACTGCTCCGCAGCCGCGTGCAGGGCCTTCTTGATCTCGCCGTAGCCGAAGCCGCCGCGGCGATAGGTTTCCGCCATCGCCGCGGTGTCTTCGGGCGAGGCCATCAGCCGATAGAGCTCGAAGAGGTGGTCGGTCTCAGGATCTTTCGGATCTTCCATGGGGCGGGAGTCGGTGGTGATCCGCATGATCTTTTTCTTGACTTTCGAGGGCTCCTCAAACACCTGAATCGTGTTGTCGTAGCTCTTGCTCATCTTCTGGCCGTCGGTTCCGGGCACACGAGCGGCGGTCTCCAGCACGCGGGCCTTGGGGAGCGTAAAGACCTCGCCGTAGAGATGGTTGAAGGTGCCGGCGAGGTCGCGGCAGACCTCCACATGCTGGACCTGGTCGTCGCCGACGGGAACGGTCGTTGCGTCGTAGGCAAGGATGTCGGCGGCCATCAGCACCGGGTAGGTGAAGAGCCCCGCGTCGGCCGGCAGCCCCTTGGCCTTCTTTTCTTTGTAGGCGTGGCAGCGCTCGAGGAGGCCCATCGGCGTGACGGTCAACAGCAGCCAGGTGAGTTCGGTGACCTCGGGCACGTCCGACTGCACAAACAGCGTGGCCCGGGCCGGGTCGAGGCCGAGGGCGACGAGATCGAGCGCCGCATCGTGGACGTATTCCCGCAGCAGCTGCGGGTCGCGGACCGTGGTCAGGGCGTGCAGGTCGGCGATGAAGTAGTAGGCGTCGCCGGCATGCTGGAGGTCGATGTACTGCCGGATGGCGCCGAAGTAGTTGCCCCAGTGGAAGCGGCCGGTCGGCTGGATGCCGGAGAGCACGCGGAGCCGGGCAGGTTCTTGGGAGGTGGGCACGGGGGTGGTCATGAATCTCTCTTGAGGTGATCAGCGAGGAGAGGGAGCGGCAGCTGTGGCTCCTGGCGGGATGAGGCTGCCGACCAGATCGGTTGCCGCAGCAACGCCCGCCTCGGCAAGGGCCGCAGGAAGCTGGTCGAGCAGCCGGCCGGCCGTTGGGGGATCGGTGAAACTCGCCGTGCCAATCTGCACGGCCGAGGCGCCGGTGACGAGAAACTCCATCACGTCGTCGAGTGTCGCAATGCCGCCAACACCCACGATCGGCACATCGACGGCTTGGGCGACCTGATAGACGCACCGCAGGGCGATCGGCTTGATCGCCGGCCCGCTGAGGCCGCCCATGCCATTGCCGAGCATCGTGCGACGGCGACGCCAGTCGACCACGATTCCGAGGCAGGTGTTGACGAGGGTCACCGCATCAGCCCCGCCATCGGCCGCCGCCCGGGCGATGGCCACGATGCTTGTGACATTGGGGGAGAGCTTGGCCAGCACCGGCAGGCTCGTTGCCTCGCGGACGCCCGCCACCACCCGGCGGCACATCTCTGGATCGCTGGCGAGATCGACGCCATGGCTGACGTTGGGGCAGGAGATGTTGAGCTCGACCGCCGCGATGCCAGGCACGCCGTCGAGGCGGGAGGCGAGCCCAACAAACTCTTCGGCGTTGCCTCCGGCGATGCTCACCACGACCGGGGCTCCGCAGGCGGCAAGCCAGGGCAGCTGCTTCTCAAGAAATGCCTCCACACCGTCGTTGTCGAGACCGATCGAGTTGAGCAGGCCGCCGGTGGTTTCCACGGTGCGCCAGGGATGGTTGCCGCGGCGGGGAAGCGGCGTGATCGTTTTGGGAACGACGGCCCCGAGCCGACCGACCGGCACGAAGTCGGTCATTTCGCGGCCGTAGCCGAAGGTTCCCGAAGCGACCATGATCGGATTGGGAAGCTCCAGCCGACCGAGCTTGACCCTGAGCGACGCAGGCGGGCCATCAACGCGGTCAGACACACCGGCAGATGTTTCAGAGAGAGACATGACGCTCCAGGGGATCGCGGCGGCCCTTCGACCGCGGAAAGATGGCGTGCACAGCCGGAGTGTAGCCGGTTTTCCCAGAGCCCCCAGCCCCTCCCGGCCGTGCCGGGCGTGACAAAAAAACGGATTGAATCAAGTTTGCCGGTCGCATCGGTCGATGCAGTCCTCGGATGCCAGCGTGTTGGCCTGATGAGCCCTCGGCTTATTTGACCCCAAACCGTTGGCAACACTAGGCTTCGGGCGTTTTTCGCGTTTCTTGAGCGTCGCCGAAAGGCGGCGTCGAGCAGATGTCGGGAGGGCCCGAGCGGTGACCAAGAAGGACATTGTTCGAACGATCGCAGAGGCGACCGGACTGCCCCACAAGGAAGCCAGGCAACTGGTTCAAACCACGTTCGACACGCTCGTCGACATGCTGGTGCGGGAAGGCCGAATCGAGCTGCGAAACTTCGGAGTTTTTGAGATCAGGCAACGCAAGGCGAGGATCGGCCGCAACCCGCGAACCGGCGTCGAAGTGCCGGTGCAAGCCAAGCGGGTGGTGGTGTTCAAGCCTGGCAAGCAGATGGAAGCGAAGGTGCAGGCGGCCGAGCAACTCAGCCAGCCAGCACCGGATGATGACCCGGGCGAGCCTGAAAACGACGGCTCATAACCCCTCGCCCCGCAAGGACCGAGGGCATCGACGCAGGATGCAGGAGATGCACAGGATGGACGGATTCATCAACCGCTTCGCCAACCGTACGTCGGGATCGCACGCCCACCAGCCGTTCGCTCGTGAAACTGGCGGCGCGTGCATGAGTGAAAAAGGTGGCGAACCCACGCCATCTGTCATGGAGGATCGGCTGATGCGGACAACGCCCAGGTTCACCTTCACGTGGCTGATGCTCGTCGCCACGGTGCTTGCGACCAGCACCGGCTGCCTGATTCCCATGTATTCGGGAGATCCGGTGCGACGCGCCAAGCAGCTGATCCACAC
>CALCGM010000344.1 GCA_937900985.1 uncultured Planctomycetaceae bacterium
GCGTTGAGCAGGAAGGCCTCGGGCGTTCGCAGGGCACCAACCGACTTCGGACCCTCCTGCGATGCATCGAAGAGGTAGGGAAACACAAACCCCTTGGCCTGGGCCCGCTTCTTCATCGCAGCCAGCGAATCTTCGGGGATCGTGTTGGCGTTGATCGCCACCACAGCCACTCGGCTCTCGGGGGCTCCATACGTCATCGCCAGAGCATTGACGCGGTCTTCGTAGTCGACCGCATACGGGCAGCTGTTGCAGGTGAAGACCACCACGACGAAGTCGCGATCTGCCAGCTCCTCCCAGCTGTGCTCCTTGCCATCGGTGCCCGGCAGCCCGCTCCAGGCCGGCACGGCATCACCGATCGAGCGGTCTGGGTTGTATTCACCGGCCGTCGCGGCAGCTGCCAGCCAGCCAACGACGAGCAAGCCTGCGGCAGCAGCCAGCACATCCCGCCGGGCCCATCCTCGCAGCACACAGCAGCCACGCGTCATCACTGCTCTCTCCACTTCGGGGCTTGATGGTGTCAGAAACGGAAGGCTTGTGAGTGTACCCCCACGATCGCTCGGCCCAACGCCGCCCTAGTCGCGGGCAGGCCGCCCTGCTCACTCGCCAGCTGTCGCCGCGTCTGTCGCCGCGAGCCACTGCCGCCAGCCTTCGATGTAGTGGGCGAGCACCTGCTCTGCGTCAGCCGCAGCCATGGTGGTGCTGTCATAGCGGAAGGTCACAGTCATTCTGCCAGCATATTCAAAGATGCCCACGCCCCAGTGGGTCTTCGGCCGCAGCGGTGGCGTGCGGACCTGCAGATCGTGGCAGCGGGCCTTGCCGAGCCAGAAGAACCTGTCTTCATCGACCGGCAGCCGCTTCCGCAGCCGCCGCGATGGATCGCTGAGGTTGGTCAGCAGCGCTGTCGAAAAGCAGGCAGAGCCGTTGAGCACTCGCCGCATCAGCCATGGGCTACGGGCGAGCAGCCCAATCTTGTTGAGGAAGTTCACACCAAACCGGGTCTGGAGCTTCTCCTGCAGCTCCCGCTGCACGCCCCCCAGCAAGGTCTCCCAGCTCCCGCAGTCGCGAAGGCGGCGGTTGAGAAACACATAGGTGTAGCGATTGGCCGCCGGCATCCGCTCGTCTTCCCGGCCCCGCAGGTCGGCCGGCACGGTCACCCGCACACAGGCCTTCGGGCTCACGCCATGCGACCGCTGCCACTCACCGAGCGAGGCAAACAGGATCGCGACCGCCACGTCGTTGAGGCTTGCGGCCTCCCGCCGTCGCGGGTCTTGCAGCCGCTCAACTTCCTCGGCCGAAAACGTGTGTGAGCAGAAGCCGATGCGGCCCGAACCTGTGTGGCCCGCCGCTGCCGTGCCGTGTGTGGCAGGATCCGAGGCTGTTGGCTGCGGCCTCAAGAGAAAAAACTCCAATACCTGCTGGAGCTTCCACGACAGGGAGCGGGCCCGGCCCACCGGCGGCGGGTAGCTGCCGCGGCGGTCGAGATGCTCGATGTCGAGCATGAAAAAGGGATCAGGCCGCTCGCTCACTCCCGTCAGCACGGCATAGGCAAGCACCATGTCCTGGATAAACATCCGCGCGCCCTGCCCATCGCAGCAGGCGTGGTGGAAGACCAGGGTGATGTCCCAGCCGACGTCGGTTTCCTGCATCCAGCCGTGCAGCCCCGGAGAGACCGTCAGGTCGATCGCCTCAAGGCCTGGCTCCCCCTCGGCGTCCTTAGCAAACACCGCGAGCTCCGGCCAGCCGTCGACCGCCGCCACCCACTGAGCCCCGCGGCCTCGCTTGCCGATCGTCGCCCGCAGCAGCGGCTGGCGGCCCTGGGCAAAGCGAAACGCCTCCCGCATGGCCGCTGGATCGAGCGGCCCATCAAAGCAGAGGCAGACCTGAAACAGCAGCGGAAACGCTGGCCGATCGTCGAGCCACATAAACAGCTCAAGCGGCGTCAGCGGCCAGGTGCGGTGCTCGCCCGCCCAGGGAGCGTGCGACGCCAAGAGTTCATCCACCTGGTTCATCGGTCGCTTCCCTGCC
>CALCGM010000345.1 GCA_937900985.1 uncultured Planctomycetaceae bacterium
GAGCCCGACGCCACGCTGCTGACGGTCTGTGAGCACGGCTACGGCAAGCGAACACCGTTTGGCCCTGGCGACGACCTGGATGCGGCCGGCCTGGAGGATGCTGAGGCCGAGCTGGATGCTGGTGCCGATGGTGCTTCGGCCGACGGGCCGGAAGGCGAGCTGCCGGAAGGCGAGGCCGAAAGCAGCTCCAGCGGCATGCGGTATCGCACGCAGCATCGAGGTGGCAAGGGCGTTCGCGACATCAAGACGACAAAGCGAAACGGCAGCGTGGTCTCGATTGTCACCGTGCGGGACGACGACCAGGTGTTTCTGATGACCGGCCTGGGCAAGCTGCAGCGGGTCAACGTCGAGGAGATCAACTCCATCGGCCGCAACACCCAAGGCGTTCGCATCATGCGGCTCGACGAGGGTGACACGATTGCTGCTGCGGTCCATGTGCCGCCAGGCGAACAGGACGACGAGCCTGAATCGGCGGAAGCGGAGCCCACGTGAGCCGTGGAGGCAGACGGTCAGTCTCTGGCCCACGGTGGTAGCCCCTCCCCGCGTTGAGCGGCTAGCTGAGGAGATGCAGATGCGGATTGGCGTTGTCGGCACTGGGTATGTGGGCCTTGTCAGCGGGACGTGTTTTGCCGACAGCGGCAACACGGTGACCTGCCTGGATATCGATGCAGCCAAAGTCGCTCGGCTTGAGGCTGGCGACGTGCCGATCTACGAGCCAGGGCTTGAGGAACTGGTGGTTCGCAACACGGCCGCCGGCAGGCTTCGCTTCACAACCGACACCGCCAAGGCGATCGCCGACGCCGAGGTGATCTTTCTGGCGGTGGGCACGCCGCCGTCGTCGGACGGCTCGGCCGACCTCTCAGCGCTCTGGAGGGTGATCGACACGATTGCGGAGCATCTCACCGAGACCGCGATCGTGGTCACCAAGAGCACCGTGCCAGTCGGCACCTGTGCGGGGATTGAACGGCGACTGCGGGAACGCCTCGGACGCCGCTGTCGGGTGGCGAGCAATCCGGAGTTTCTCAAAGAAGGCGCCGCGATCGAAGACTTCCAGAAGCCCGACCGGGTGGTGGTGGGGGTTCGTGAGGAGGCAGTCGGTCGCGTGCTCTGCGACCTCTATCGGCCGTTTCTGCGCACGGAAAACCCATTTCTGGTGATGTCGCCAGAGAGCTCCGAGATGACGAAGTATGTGGCCAATGCCCTGTTGGCCACGAAGATCAGCTTCATCAACGAGGTGGCCAATCTCTGCGAGCGGATGGAAGCGGACATCGACGACGTCCGCCGGGGGATCGGTCATGACAGCCGCATCGGCTTCGCCTTCCTGTTTCCTGGGGTGGGCTACGGTGGCAGCTGCTTTCCCAAGGATGTGCAGGCCCTCGCGGCGATGGCTCGCGACAAGGGCGTGGCCTCACGGATTCTCTCCGCGGTGCACGAGACCAATCTCGCCCAGAAGAAGATTCTTGGCCAGAAGATCACCGCGCACTACGGCGGGAGCCTGGAGGGTCGCACGGTGGCGGTCTGGGGGCTCGCTTTTAAGCCCCGCACCGATGATGTGCGCGACGCCCCGGCCATCGACCTGATCGGCCAGCTGCTCGCCGCGGGAGCGACGGTGCGGGTGCACGATCCGGAGGCAATCGACAACGTGCGGGCCATCTTCGGCGAGAGCCTCTTCTATGCCGAGAGTCCGCTCGAGGCCGCCCAGGGGGCCGACTGCCTGGCGATCGTCACGGAGTGGGGCGACTACCGCCGGCCCGACTTTGATGCCCTTGCCGCGACGATGGCGTCGCCGGTGATCTTTGACGGCCGCAATCTCTACGAGCCGTCGGAGATGAAGAAGCGGGGCTTTACCTACCATGCGATCGGCAAGCAGCCGGTGGAGCCTGGGGGCCAGGGCTAACGTTTTGCTTGCAGGGCCTCGCGGCTTGCTCCCAGGGGCCTGACGTTTTTCTTGCAGGCTCGCTGCTTGGTTTGTGGCATCGGCGGGCGGGTTTGGGCTGCGACGGCGAATCTTCGGCCTGTGTGTTT
>CALCGM010000346.1 GCA_937900985.1 uncultured Planctomycetaceae bacterium
GCTGGCGATGCTCGACGCCGGTGATTGGGTGGTGCCAACCTTCAATCACGAGCTGCGTGTCCACAAGCCGCCGCTGGTCAACTGGATTCAGATGGCGGGACTGACGATCGCCGGCCGAAACGAGTTGGGAGCCCGCATCGGTTCCGCGACAGCAACGCTGCTGAGCTGCCTGCTGACCTGGCGAATCGGCTGCCTCCTCTTTTCCCCCGCGGTTGGGCTCGTGACTGGCCTGACCATGGCTGGCTGCATCTGGACCGCTGTCGGCGGCCGCGCGGCAACCCCCGACGCTCCGCTCGTGCTGGCGACCACCTGCAGCCTGTGGCTGCTGGCGGGTGGCCTCGCCCCCACAGGCCAGCTTCGCCTGAGCGGTGCCCGTGCGGCGGCCCTCGGAGTGGCATCCGGCCTGGCGATTCTCGCCAAGGGCCCCGTCGGAATTGTCGTTCCTGCGGGAGCAGCCCTGCTCTTCGTCTGCTGGCAGGCCCTCAGCCCCCGAGAAGACTCCAGCGAGCCGACCGTGCTGGCACGAGCCGTGCGGGGCGTGAGGGCCCTGCGGCCCTTGACCGTTCTCGCCCTCGCGGCGGCCGTCGCCCTGCCCTGGTATGTCTGGGTCGGCCTGCGGACCGACTGGGAATGGCCTCGCCGTTTCCTGCTTGAGCACAACCTCGAGCGGTTTGCCGCGCCGCTGGAAGGGCACTCCGGGTCGATTGCCTACTACCCGCTGATCCTGCTGATCGGGCTCTTCCCCTGGTCGATCGCGTCGCTGCTGACGATCAGCCACACGGTGGGGCAGTGCTGGCGGAAGGAAAACGATCCAGCGTTTGCCGGGCGACGGCTCCTGGTGATGTGGGGCCTTGCCTGGGTCGGTTTCTTCACCGTCGCGGGCACCAAACTTCCGGGCTATATCTGGCCTGCCTACCCGGCCCTGGCCGCTCTGGTGGGCTCGTTCTGGCACGACTGGAGCCAGCTGCCCGGCCGCTTCGACCGCTGGATGCCCGTGGCCTGGAGCAGCCTGATCGTGGCCGGCGTGGCGTTTGCCGTGGTGGGGCCGCTGGCGGTCAGCCACAGCCTTCCCGAACCGTCGGCAACGGCAGCCCTGTGGTTTCGCGCCGCAGGCGTGCTCACCACCACCGGCGGCCTCGTCGCCTGGCTTCTCCAGGCCGAAAAGCTCCCCGGCGGCAGCCGCCGTCTGATTCCGGCAACGCTCGCCATCGTTGGCGTGGGCACAACCACCCTCCTGGCCACGGCCGCCGCGGAGGCCTTCGCCCCGCTGGGACCGCGGGAGATCGTCGCCGGGCTCCCGGCGGATGCCGAGGTGGCCGTCAACTCCTGGGGATCCCCCAGCAGCGTGTTCTACGCGACGGCACGTCACGGTGCCGCCAACGTGGTCCGGCTTGACGAGCCGGAACAGATCCTCAGCCGCATCAGCGAAAAGCCCGAGGCCTTTCTGCTGGTCGACCCGCGGTTTGCCGACCGCGTGCTCCATCAGCTGCCCCCCAGCCATGCCGTGCTGACCACGACCGCGAGCATGCCCGGTGGCAAGCGGCTGATGCTGATCGGCCCCACCGCCCAGCTGACGAATGAGCGACGGCCCGACCACCAGGCCACCGCTCAGCACCGGCCACCCGTTCGCCCACTGTGATCATTGACCGCTGTCGGAGACCGCACCACATGACGTATCGCCAGGGATTGCTGATCACCCTCGCTACCGCCAGCCTGGCGCTGGCTGCAGGCTTTGGCACGGCCCCATTCTGGGACGAAGACGAAACCCGCTTCGTCGCCATTGCCCAAACCATGCTCGACACCGGCGACTGGGTGGTTCCGATCTACAACGGCGGGCTGGCCGTCGATAAGCCGGTGCTGATGCACTGGAGCATCGCCGCCTCGTTTGCCGCCTTTGGCCGTTCGGAAGTCGCAGCCCGCATTCCCGCAGCGGTGGCCACCCTGCTGACCGCCCTGGCTGTGTTTCATGCCGGCGGACGTTGGTTCAGCCCGCTGGCGGGCGTGTTGGCGGCGATGGCCTACGTCGGCAGCCTCCTGGTGGCGATCGAAGGCCATGCGGCCACCCCCGATGCAATCCTCGTCGCCTGCCTGACCTGGGTCACCGTGCTGGCCGTTGAAGGCCTGGCCCCGGTGTTTGGCAAGGCAGCCGACGACGACGCCCGTCAGGCGGCCGGCATCGATCTTCAGAGGCTCACCATCCCTGCTGCACTCCTGATCGGCGGCCTGACCGGGCTGGCGGTGCTCTGCAAGGGACCGGTCGGCTTCGTCGGCCCGCTCGCCGTGGTGTTCATGTGGGCCTGGTGGGCAGACGCCGATTCTCAGCTGCTGCGACGCGGCATCGCCACCTCGATCGGCGGCATCGCAACTGGACTCGTCTGGGCTGGCCTGCGAACCGCATGGCGGATGCGGCCCATCGTGCTCACCGCGGCGATGCTCGCCGTGGCGGCGCCCTGGTATGTCACCGTCGCGATCCGCACCAACGGCGCCTGGCCGGAAGGCTTCTTTTTCGTGCACAACCTGCATCGTTTTGCCGAACCGATGGAGAATCATGTCGGCGGCGTGCTCTACCATCCGCTGACGATGCTGGCCGGCTTCTTCCCCTGGTCGTCTTGGCTGCCCCTGGCGATGGTTATCGCCGGCTGGCGAGTCTGGAAGCGGAGCCTGCCTGGTGCCGCTCGGGCCGCCACGATGCTGCTGCTGGCCTGGTTTGTCATCTGGGTGGCGACGTTCTCTGCCGCCGCCACCAAGCTGCCCAACTATGTTCTCCCGGCCTATCCCGCCGCCGCACTGCTCGTGGGCAGCCTGGCGGCCGAGGCCTGCCGCCGGGAATCGTGGCCGCATGCCCGCTGGCTCGCCACCGGCGCCGCCTCGCTCGGCCTGGGTGGCGGCATCCTGGCGGCCATCGTGTTTGCCGCGGTTCCCTACGGCCTGACCGACGGAGAGCCCGTGGCCCTGCTCGGCCTCGTGCCGCTGGCTGCCTCGCTCCTGCTCCTTGGACCGCTGCGTCATCGGCACACGGCCGCCCTGGCAACACTCTCCGCCACCGGGCTGGTGCTGACGATTCTTGCCGTCGGCCCAGCAGCCACACACCTTGGCAAAGCCAATCAGCTTCCCAGCCTGGTCAACACCGCCCGAGACCACTCCGCTGGAGAACTGGCGCTTGCCGGCTATCACCAGACCTCGCCGGCGATTGTCTGCTACGCCCAGTCCGTCGTGGGCCAATGGACGTCGCCTGAGGAATGCCGCGAGTTCTGGGAGCACCACCCCGATGGTCATCTTCTCGTTGCAGAGGATCGCCTCGCCGAGATCCAAGACACGCTGCCTGACCACGTTGGGGTGATCGATCAGGCCAGGCCACTCTTTCGCGATCATGATGTGTTGCTGTTAGGCCCCCGCCCGTCCTCGCAGACGGCCGACGCCAGCATGAGCACGACTTCCGGGAGCCTCCGTCGATGAACACACCTGATCCCCACGTCCGCCCGCAGGCTGGCGGCCTGCTGTCGATCGTGATCCCCTGCCACAACGAGGCAGAGGTGATCCGCTCGACTCACCGCCGGCTGCAGCAGGTGCTCTCCGCATCTGAAATGGACTACGAAGTCATCTACGTCGACGACGGCAGCCGCGACCGTACGCTCTCCGAACTCGAGCGGATCGCCACGGCCGACCCGCACGTGACCGTCGTGGAACTCTCTCGCAACTTCGGCCAGCAGGCCGCCATGTCGGTCGGGCTGTCGGAGGCCCGTGGCGACGCAACGGTGATTCTCGATGCCGACCTTCAGGATCCGCCTGAGGTGATCCCACAGATGGTCGCCCGCTGGCGTCAGGGCGCCGACGTTGTCTACGGACAGCGGCGGAGCCGGGACGGGGAGACGGTGTTCAAACTGATCACCGCGAGCCTTTTCCACCGGCTCTTCCGCAAGCTCGTGCCCTACCGGATGCCGGTCGACACCGGCGACTTCAAGCTGCTCGACCGAGCGGTGGTCGAAGCGATCTGCCAGCTGCCAGAAAAGCGTCGCTACATGCGGACGCTCGTCGCCTGGAGCGGCTTCAAGCAGGAGCCCGTGCTCTACGACCGAGAGGCCCGCTCGGCCGGTGAAACCAAATACTCGCCGTTCAAACTGCTCCGGCTGGCGGCCGACGCCATCGTGATCTCGTCTGACACACCGCTCCGGCTCGTGTGGGCGGCAGCCGGCTTCTTGATGCTCGTCGCCGGCGGAGCCGGGATCTCAGCGATGGTCGCTGACTCGGCGATCACCGGCCTGCTGGCTGGCATCGCCTTTGTGGGCAGCGTGCAGGTCGCGGCCACGGCGATGGTGGGCGAGTATGCCGTGCGCGGCTATCGCGAGGCTCAGGGGAGACCCACCGCCATCACGCGGAGGCTCTTCTCATCTCGCACCGCCAAGGCAGGGCTGCCGAAGCCGTCAGGAAACACCGCGGTCGCCGATGACGACGCCTCCGCAAGCGTACACCGCATCAGCCACAGGCCCGCCGCCTGAGAAACTCATGGCGGCAGGCCCGTGCGTGACCAGCTCTGGCGGCTGCGGTGCAGCGACTACTTCTTCGCCAGCTCGGCTTCGATCGCCGACACAAGCTCATCGTCTGACGGCGCGACCCCCGAGCGGAAGCGGCCCGCGATCGAGCCATCACGGCCGATCAGAAACTTCTCGAAGTTCCACTTCACATCGCCGGCAGGATCCGACTCGGCGATCAGCGTCTTGTAGAGCGGGGGAGCCCCGTCGCCCTTGACGGTGATCTTCGAAAACATGTCGAAGTCGACGCCGTAGGTGCTCTTGCAGAAATCCGCAATCTGCTCGTCGCTACCCGGCTCCTGGGCGCCGAAGTCGTTGGCAGGGAAGCCCAGGATCACCAGCCCCTTGTCTTTGAACTTCGCATAGAGGTCTTGCAGGCCCGCATACTGCCGCGTGTATCCACAGCGGCTGGCCACGTTGACCACCAGCACCACCTTCCCGTCGTAGCTGGCAAGATCGACCTCACTTCCGTCGATCTTCTTCATCGACCCCGTCAGCGGCGACTTCGCCTCGGCCCGCGACACCGCGGAGACCATGCCCACACACACACCAGCCACCAGCACACCCCGGACCACCTGTTCCCACATCATCGGCACCGACCTCCATTGCAGAACCGCTCTCACGGTACAGAGCCGCACCTTGCAGCCCTCTCCCACAAGGTTCTAGCGCTCCCGCCAGCCAGAGTCAAAAAAAGCTGAAAGCCGAACCATCAATGAGCGCGTGGTTGGAAGACCGCCTGCGGGCGGTCCGGCTCGGCGGGCGGCAAAAGTCTCGTCGCAGGACCAGGAGAGGC
>CALCGM010000347.1 GCA_937900985.1 uncultured Planctomycetaceae bacterium
TTGACACCGCAGACGACTGGGTCTGGTGGATGGACTGCTGGCGGGCCGTGCTGGCGCGGGGTGATGTCGGGCCGGGCGACCGGGTGCTCGTCGCCTCGTCGTTCGGCCCCTATGCCGGCTTCTGGAGCGGCTTTGATGGCGTGCTCGCCGCTGGAGCGATGGCGATTCCCTGCGGGGGCATGACATCCCGCGGTAGGCTCGACCTCGCTCGCCGCACCTCAGCGACGGTGCTGATGGCCACGCCGAGCTACTGCCTCCACCTCGCGGAGACTGGCCGCGAGGCAGGCCTCGACCTCGCAGCCCTGCCGATCAGGCTGGTGGTGGTCGCGGGCGAGCCTGGCGGCTCGGTGCCCTCGATCCGCCAGCAGATCGCCGATGCCTTCGCCGCAGATGTGCTCGACCATGCTGGCGCCACGGAGGTGGGCCCCTGGGGCGTTGGCGACCGAGCAGGCCGCCATCTTGAGGTGCTCGAGCCCTGGTTTCACGCGGAGTTTCTGCCGCTGGAACCCGCCGAAGGTGCTGCGGAACCGGAGGCCGGCAGCGGACTGCAGGAGCTCGTGCTCACAACCCTCGGCCGCAGCGGAGCTCCGGTGCTCCGCTACCGCACCGGCGATCTCGTCCGGCCACACTGGCCTGAGGCTGGCAGCACCGAGGGCCCACCGCGGGTGCAGCTCAGCGGCGGCGTGCTCGGGCGTCGCGACGACATGCTCGTGGTGCGGGGCGTCAATGTGTTTCCCCGTGCGATCGATGAAATCGTCCGCAGCTTCCCGGAGATTGCCGAGTATCGCGTGGGGGTTTACCGCCGTGGCTCACTCGACGACCTCTCAATCGAGATCGAGGATCCGCAGGACAAGCCCGCACGCGTGGCCGAGGCCCTCAAGCTGCGGCTCGGCCTGCGGATCGATGTCTGCTGCGTCCCGGCCGGGAGCCTGCCCCGGTTTGAAGGCAAAGGCCGCCGGTTTGTCGACCACCGTTCATCATCCTGACACTCCCTCCCTGCCCGACACCCCACGAGCCCCGCCATGTCCTCAGCACCAGACAGCCCACCGCCAGCACCGATCCCCACGTCCCTGCGACGCCTGGAAGACGGCAGTATCGAAATCAGCTGGAACGACGGCAGTTCGCAGGTGCTCTCACCACGGACGCTCCGCAACGCCTGCCCCTGTGCGACCTGCCGTGAGAAGCGGGCCGCCGAGCCGCCGCCCGCGCTGCTGACCGTGCTCTCGCCCGAGGAGGTGCAGCCACTCACGGTGACCGGCATGAAGCCGGTGGGACACTACGCCTACTCGATCGAGTTTTCTGACCGCCACACCACAGGCATTTACCTGTTCGACTATCTGCACAGCCTCGGCCGCGACAGCTAAGGCATGCCGCCCCCCCGGCTCAGTTGCCCGCTGGAGGCAGTGCAAAACCCGGAGAGTTGGGGAGACCGCCCAGGCCGCCATCGGCCGGCGTCTCAGCAGCAGCATCCTCAACCACGTCCTCGCGGGAGAGATGGATCTTGGCATACTCCTCGTCTGAGACGATGTAGAACCAGGCTGCGAACCGGCCGTTGAGTTCGCGAACCCGCTTCTTGGCGGCATCCACCTTCTCGTCATACTCCTCCTGCTTGCGACGGTTCTCCCGCTCCACCCGGCGACGTTCCTCGCGGGCGGCCTGAGCCTTGGCCTCAGCCTCATCGGCCGCCTTGAGGGCCTCGGCGGCCGACGGTGGCGGGGAAGGAGGGGCATCGTCGCCGGCATCCTCTTCGGCCGGTGGTTGTTCCGCGGCGGGAGCCTCCTCCGCCGCAGCCGACGCGTCGCCTTCCGCCTGCGCTGCAAACCGGAAGGGGCCCGCCCGTCGAGTCGAGGCTTCCGGCTCAGTCGTTTCCGGCTCAGTCGTTTCCGGCTCAGTCGTTTCCGGCTCAGTCGTTTCCGGCTCA
>CALCGM010000348.1 GCA_937900985.1 uncultured Planctomycetaceae bacterium
GGCCTCGGCAGAGCCGAGGTGCCTTCGGCACCCGCGGACCCGTCCCGTTCAGTGCTTCGCTCGCCCTCCGGGCTTCGCTTGTGAGCTACGCCGGAGGGACAGCCCCGGGCTCACCTCTCGCTTACGGGTTTAAGAACGGCCTGTCCGCCGCAGGAGCGGCGGCCTGCGGCCGGTGCTTGGGGGGCGGGTGCGCAAGCGGGACGGGTCCACGGGCCGCGGAGCGGCCTCGGCGGAGCCGAGGTGCCTCCGGCACCCGCGGACCCGTCCCGTTCAGTGCGAGCCGCTCACGGTCAGCGTTTCTTGGAGGACTTCTTTTTGCGGCGGCGGACGGGCACGCTTTCAGCCGTGTCGTCGCTGCCCTCATCGAGGGCCTCGTCGTCGCTGCTGCTCTCGTCGCCGCTGGAAGCAGCCGGGGTGTCGAGCCCGGGCACCGTCGGTGGCACGATGATCACGTTGTCGCCGAGATCCATCGGTTCGTCTTTCTCGATCGGCTTGCCGCTCTCGTCGAGCTTCACGTCGGCCTCAGCGGTCTTCTTCTTGGCCACGACGAGCAGCTGCTCATACACCTGCTGCCGGTCGGAGCCGTTGATCTGCGAGACCGCTGCCGCCACCTCGCCGAGATACCGCAGGAAGATCTGCCGCCGCTGGCCTTCCTGGGCCACCCGCATCCGCCGCCGGAGATACATGCCGAGCTTGCGGCCGACCGCCTGCAGGGCCAGGCGAATCTCCTTGGTGATCTCGGGATACGAGGCAATCGCTTCCTTCGACTCACTGGTAAACGGCACCCACACGCTCGCCACATGCACCATCACGGTGACCGGCCCGCTCGGCAGACTGCCTCGCGACTGTGAGAGCCCATACGACCGCCAGTTGGTGGAGAGAATCGTCTGGGTGACGGCACAGGCTCCGTGTTGAAACTGCAGCGGCACGCGGTTGGCATACCGCAGCACGTTCATGCTCTGGCCCTCATCGAGGTTCACATGCTGCATCGCCTGATGCAGGTGCGTGAGCGACTGCTTTTTCAGCTTCGACGGACTCTGGCGGGGAGCCAGCTTTGCGGCGGTGAGGATCTTCTCCACGGCCTCGGGGCCAACGCCGGCAAAGGTGGTGAGCAGAAACTGCCGCAGCGAGCGGGCATCGCTCTGTTCGGCCAGTTCGGTGAGAGCCTCGAGCGTGACCTTCCGTGCTGCGGGGGCACCGCCGTAGGCCAGGGCCGCCTCAATCACAAACGGATTGCCGCGATACACTCCCGGCGGCCTGGTGGCGGCCACGAAGAACTCGCCCGGCACCACCTGCCGCAGGCCGGCGAGCAGTCGCTGCTCACCGATCGGCACCACGCAGTCGGTGGCTGGCGGTGGAATCTTCGTCTCTTGAATCGCCTTGTAGAGGGCATCGGCCTCGCCGCGGCCGATTTTTGAGGCGGTGGCTCGCGTGGAGAGCTTGGCTGCTTCACAGATTCGGCGGGCCACGCCGCTGCCAACCCGCGAGAAGCTCGTGGTGAGAAACTGCGAGAGCGTTTCTTTGGGGTGCTCTTGAAGCATCGTCACCAGGCGACCGAGCTCGATGCCGTAGGGGTGCGGCTTGATCTCCCGCGGCTCGGGCGGGAGGTCGTCGCTGGCCCGGTCGATCGACCGCGTTGTGCCGTCGGGGGCGGTGAAGGTGATGCGAGCGTGTGGGTTTGCGATGGCGGTCTGCTCGAGATACTCCTCAACGCTGCCACGGCCCCGCTGATACTTCGCCTCCAGTTCGATCGTCACCCGCGTGCCGTGGTTGACCGGCTCGCCGAGGTCGTTGACCTCGACCCACTCGATGCCGTGTTTCTTTTTGAGGTCGTCGCCGGCCTTGCCCGGCGGGATGTCGACCCCCTCGCCGCGGCCGTTGAGGATCTCCGGCTTGTTGAGCTTGGTGTCGATCCGAAGTTCGTAGTAGTGGGCCGGCTTGCGAGCGGCTGTCTTGGAGATGATCTTCACTGGCTTGCCAGTCGTCAGCACCCCATACATGCCCGCTGCCGAGATGCCGATGCCCTGCTGGCCGCGGCTCATTCGCAGCCGATGAAACTTCGAGCCGTAGAGCAGCTTGCCGAAGATCAAGGGGATCT
>CALCGM010000349.1 GCA_937900985.1 uncultured Planctomycetaceae bacterium
GGCGGGCTGCAGGTGGTCTATCTGGAAGGGGCGCTGCGGGTGGAGCAGCGGTTTCTCCGCCGCACTCTTTCGGCGAGCCCAGACATGCAGGTGGCTTTTCGCTGGATTGACAGTTCAGACCGGAGCGACTGGCCCGTCGATCTCAGCGACGTCCTCACCGACGAGGTCGATGTGTTTCTCATCGGCGACCTCGACGCTTCGGCCGTTTCGCCGGAGCAGCTGGCCCTGATCAACGACCGGGTGGGGCAGGGGGCAGGCCTCGGGCTGCTCGGCGGCCTGCACGCCTTCGAGGCTGGTGGCTGGGGCTCGACGCCCCTGCAGCCGGCACTACCGTTTGAACGCGATCCGCTGTCACGGCAGCGGTTTGGGGAGCCGATTCGCGAGAGCCTGCATCTCCGCGGGCCTCTGCAGATGCTGCCAGACGAGCGGTTTGGAGGGATTTCCATTCTCAGGCTGGCCGACACGCCTGCGGACAACCTTGCTGCCTGGCAGGAACTGCCGTCGCTAGAGGGGGCGAATGTGCTCGGGCCGCTGGCAGCCGCCGCCCGGCCGCTGGCGGTGTCGCAGGCTGGGGATCCGCTGCTGGTGGCGAAGAACTACGGGACCGGGCGAGTGGCGGCCCTTGCGGTCGACTCCACCTGGCGATGGGTGATGCAGGGGGAGGATCGCGCTCACCGCCGCTTCTGGCGGCAGTTTATCTTCTGGCTTGCCAGTCGCGACGACATCACAGACGACGCCCTGTGGGTGCGGCCGGCGCAGCGACGCATCTCGGCCGGCACGCCCCTCAGCTTCAATGCTGGGCTGCGGCAGGCCGATGGCGAGCCGATCGAAGACGCGGTGGTGGAGGCAGAGGTCGTGGCTCCCGACGGCACAACGCGGCCGGTGCGGCTGGTGCGAGATGGCGAGAGCTGGGCAGGGCAGCTGACCGACTGCTCGCAGCCGGGCGACTGGACGATCGCCGCGACGGCTGCTCGGGATGGTCAGCCGGTGGCCGGCCGACAGGCCCGTTTCACGGTGTTTCGTCAGGATTTGGAGATGGCGAATCCCGTGGCCAATGGTCTCGTGATGCGGCAGCTGGCTGAGGAAACGGGGCGAGAGCCGCAGCCGGCCGAAGACATCGCTGCCATCTTTGAAGAACTCTTGGAGAGGCCGGTGGTTTACGAAAGCGAGGCGGAGTGGAGCTGGAGCCTCTGGGATTCGTGGCCGATGCTTCTGGTGACCGTCGGGCTGATGTCGCTGGAGTGGTTTTTGCGGAAACGGTGGGGCCTGGCCTGAGGGCCGCAGCTGGCCGCCAGCGAAGGTGCGGAACCGCGGTTTGCCGGCTGCGGAGTGGCTGCTACCCTCCGCCGGCCAGGCCGCACGACGCGGCAGGGCCGCCCCCAGCCGAGGCCGTCCGCGATGCCCAGACGCAGGCCGATTCGCAACAAACTGCTGCTTTGTGGCCTGCTGGCCGGCGTGGCCGTGACGGCTCTGTTTGCCAGCAGCCTCGTCGGCGTGTCGTCGTATCGCCGGCTGGTGCGGGCGCTGTCGAACCGAGCCGCCGAGATGCCCCTGGCCAGTGAACTCGGCCAGTGTGTCGATGATCTGCGGCTCTGCCACGCTCGCCAGTTCGTCGACACCGACACCGGCAACACCAGCGGAGACCTCTCGCATGAGACCTTCACCGGTCGGCTCGTGCAGGTCGAGCGGGCTCTGGAGAAGTATCGGCAGCAGCTGGAACGTTGGGACCTCGATGGCGTGCCGATCGCAGACCGCACCCGAGAGCGGGCGACGGCAACGGCGATCGCCGGAAGCCTGACGTCGCTCCGCCGGTGGAGCGGCGACCGACGGCTCGACGACCCGGTGGCCCGGCACCTGGCGACAGGCCGTGAGCTCGATCGCCTGGCATCCCTGACGGCCGAGCTGCCAAGCTTCCTGCAGGAGCGGCTTCATGATCTCGCCCATGAAGTTCGCACGGGCTACCGCACCCTGATCATCGTCACCTGGGCTGCAGCACTCTCGGCGACAGCGATGCTAGTCGCTCTGGGCGTGTTGATTTATCGATGGGTGTTTCGGCCGCTGCGTCACCTCGGCCATGGCTCGCGACGGGTCGCCTCGGGCGACTTCGACTACCGCATCAATCTCGACACCGACGACGAGATGGCCGAACTTGCCGAAGCCTTCAACGGCATGACCGCACGCTTCCAGGCGATTCGGGACGATCTCGATCGACAGGTCGAACTGCGGACCCGCGAGGTGATCCGCAGCGAGCAGCTGGCGAGCGTTGGCTTCCTCGCCGCGGGCGTCGCCCACGAGATCAACAACCCGCTGGCGTCGATTGCGATGTGCGCGGAGTCGCTGGAGAGTCGCCTCGTCGATGTGGTCAACGATCCCGACGAGAAGCGACTCACCATCCGCTACCTCGAGCTGATTCAGAGCGAGGCCTTCCGCTGTAAGGAGATTACCGAAAAACTGCTCGACTTCTCGCGGCTCGGCGAGGTCAAGCGGCAGCCGACGGCGATCAAGGCGATTGTCAGCGATGTGGCCGAAATGCTGCGACACGTCGGCCGCTTCGCCGGCAGGCTGATCGAGATCGACGAAGGTTCAGACCTGCTGGTGATGGTCAATCCGCAGGAGATCAAGCAGGTGGTGCTCAACCTGCTGGTCAACGCACTCGACTGCATCGAGCCATCTGGTCGGATCTCCGTGAGTGTCAGCCGCAACGGCCGAGAGGCTGAAGTCGTCTTTGTTGATGACGGCTGCGGCATGAGTGACGAGGTGCTCGCGCACCTTTTTGAACCATTCTTCACTCGCCGCAAGAATGGCCAGGGGACAGGGCTCGGCCTGTCGATCGTGCACCGCATCGTGGTCGACCATGGTGGCCGCATCGAGGCGACGAGCGAAGGCCCGGGCACGGGGGCCACCTTCACGCTCATGCTTCCGCTGGCCGCTGTCGGCGGAGCCACGGGCGGCGTTGTGAAGGAACGGCCACACGGCCAGCAGCAGGAGGTGGATCATCACCGAAAGGCCGCTTAAGCGTCTGCGGGTGCTGTTTGCTGACGACGAAACGTCGATTCAGGAACTGATGAAGATCGAACTGCCGCGGCTCGGTCACGAGGCGACCGTCTGCGCGGATGGACGGGCTGCGATTGCAGCGGTTGAAGAGACGTCGTTCGACTGCGTGATTGTCGACCTCGATATGCCCCATGTCGGTGGACTCGATGTGATTCGCCGTGTCCGGGAGGTTTCGCCCGACACCGAGACCGTGGTGATCACCGGCAAGTCGTCGCATGAGACGGCGCTCGCGGCCATTCGCGAGGGCGTTTTCGACTACCTCACCAAGCCCTGCAAGCTTGCCGAGATCCGCGCGGTGCTCGAACGGGTGCGGAAGAAGCGGGAGCTGACTGCGCGGCTTCGAGCCCTGGAGAACCGGGTGCGGCGTGCTGAAGGCGACGCCAGGCTGGTGGGCGATTCCCCGGCGATCGAGCGGGTCCGGCGGCTCGTCGCTCGCGTCGGCCCCACGGAATCGGCTGTTCTCGTTCGCGGCGAGACGGGCACCGGCAAGGAACTCGTGGCTCGTTCGCTGCATGAGGCCAGCGGCCGTGCTTCCGGACCACTTGTCGCGGTCAACTGCGGGGCCCTGCCCGAGCAGCTTGTGGAAAGCGAACTCTTCGGCCACCGCAAGGGGGCCTTCACCGGGGCAAGCGAACACCGCGCTGGGCTGTTTGAGGTGGCCGATGGTGGCACGCTGTTTCTCGATGAGATCGGAGAACTGCCGAAGTCGTTGCAGCCTCGGCTGCTGCGGGTGCTCGAAAGCGGGGAGATCCGTCGCGTCGGCGAGAACGAGCCGATTCGCGTTGACTGCCGGATCGTCTGTGCGACCCATCGCCCGCTCGAGGAGATGATCGCCGAGGGGGCCTTCCGCGAAGATCTCTTCTTCCGCATCAACACCTTTGAGATCCGGCTTCCACCCCTGCGGGAACGCCGCGACGATCTGCCCGCCTTGATCGATCATCTCGTCAGGCGTTTGCGGCCTCAGCTTCCTGCGGGCACCCAGGTGGTCACCCCTGAACTGCTTGAGGTGCTTGCTGGCCACCCGTGGCGGGGCAACGTGCGGGAGCTTGCCAACGTCATCGAGTATGCCCTTGTCGTCAGCGACATGCTGCCACTGTGCTGCGACCACCTGCCGGAGCGACTCTTCGGCACGCAGCCCCGCGTCGCGGACCACCGAGGCATCCCTGCCTCTGACGCCCGCACGGCGACCGTCGTGGCTGCCTCATGCGACAGCCGTCCTCCCGATACCGGGCGTCCGCTCTCGCTGCGCGAGCTTGAGATGCAGGCCATCTTCGAAGGGCTTGACCGTAACGAAGGCAACAAGGCCCGGACGGCCGAAGAGCTCGGCATCAGCATCAAGACGCTCTACAACAAGCTCAATCAATGGTCGGAGGGGGCCGCCTCGCGGCCTGCGTCCTGACCACCTGCCGATCTCCCGGCGGTTTCCTCGTGAACAATCGCCACCGGCCGTTGCGCGAGGCTGTCGTGTCAGGCCGTCTTGCGGACAACCCCCACGAGCACACCGAGGACGCGAGGGTTTTTCACGTACATCGGCTTCATTTCCCGGTTCGCCGGCTGGAGCCGCACGCGGTCCCGCTCTGCAAACCACTGTTTGAGCGTTGCTTCGCCTTCCTCAGTCTGGGCCACGACGATATCGCCGTTATGCGCCGTCTTGGATTTCCGGATGACCACCCAGTCGCCATCGGCGATCTGGGCGTCGATCATCGAGTCGCCCATCACCTTCAGGACGAAGTGATTGTCGCGGCTGAAGAGGTCTGCAAAGTCGATCCGCTCCGTCTGCTCCTCTGCAGGCCGGAGCGTACCCGCGGCTACGAGCCCTGCCATGGGCAGCCCGCTGAGATGGGCGGGCTCCGTCGTCAGTTCGATGGCCCGCGACATGTTGCGACCACGGGTGATGTAGCCTTTCCGCTCAAGCGCCTTGAGGTGGCAGACGACACCGTTGGGGGAGCGGATCTTGAAGGCGGTACCGATCTCGCGGACGGTCGGCCCGTACCCGCGCGATCGAATCTTGTCGCGAATAAACTCGTAGATCGCCATTTGCCGGCTGGTGGGGCTGCTCTCACCTTCCGCATGCCGCTGCGGCCCAGCATCCCCAAAGAGCCCCTCGATGCCATGCCCGTTGGCCGGCGTCGCCTTGGTGCGAGCCTTTCGGGCCGGAGCGGAACGAGTCCCCTTTGGGGCAGGAGCAGCAGCCGTGGCCGAGGCGGTGGGCTTGGATGTCGTGCGGGTGGTAGATTTTTTGGCCATGGTTGGCATGATGCGAGCTGGTCGCCTCCCTCGGGGGTCGGTTGAGCGTCTGAACGACGGTATCCTACTATACTGCTGTCCATTGTCAAGGGCCTCGTTGAGAATGGGAGGCGGCATTGCCTGAGCTGCCGGAAGTGGAAACGATGCGGCGTGGCATCGCAGACGCCATCGGCATGCGGGTTGAGAGGGTTGAGGTGCCGCAGGGCCGCTTGCGGCCGCTGTTGATGCAGCCTCCACCACGACAGCTCGCTGCCGAGGTGCGGGGCTGTGTGATCGAGGCCGCTGAGCGGTATGGCAAGCGGATCGGCTTGCGGCTTGTCGGCTCGGCCTCGTCCCGCCAGCCGACGGCGGCCGGCTGCCGCTGGCTGGTGATTGAGCCGCGGATGACGGGCCTGCTCCTGGTGTCAACGGCCCCTTCTCAGGAGCATGTCCGGCTGCGGCTCGGAGGCCGCTGTGGTCGAGGCCGCCCGCAGGAACTCCTTTTCTGGGATCGCCGAGGCCTTGGCACGGTTCGTCTTGTCGACGCGGCAGGGCTGCAGCAGCTCTGCGGTCCGTCACGGCTCGGTCCCGACGCCCTCGCAATCGACAGCGACACGTTTGCCTCCAGGCTGCGAGCCTCGGCCCGGGCGGTGAAGGTGGCTCTCCTTGATCAACGAGCCGTTGCAGGCATTGGCAATCTCTATGCGGCTGAGATGCTCTTCCACGCAGGCATCGATCCTCGCGTTCGCTGCCGGCAGCTCAGCCGCCCCCGGTGGGCCAGGCTGCATACGGCGATGCAGGAGGTGCTTGCCGAAGCAGTGGAGCTCGAAGGCTCGACGCTCTCCGACGCCACCTACCGCACGGCCCTCAACGAGCCCGGCCGCTATCAGTCGCGTCATCGCGTCTACGGCCGCGCGGGCCAGCCGTGCCCTGCCTGCGGCACGGTGATCCGACGGATCGTGCAGGCCCAGCGGTCTACCTTTTTCTGCCCGCAATGCCAGCGACGCTAGCCACATGTGAGCAGCACCCCAGGAGCCATGCCGACGATGTGGATCCAGCACGAGATCACCCTCTCGCCGCGGCCGCGAGGGTTTCATCTGATCACCCGCGATGTGCTCGAAGCGATACCTGAGCTCCGCCAGTTCCGGGTTGGCCTGCTGCACCTCTTTCTGCAGCACACCTCAGCCAGCCTCTCAATCAACGAGAACGCCGACCCCGACGTGCCGGTCGATCTGGAAATGGCCCTCAACTGCGTCGTGCCGGAATCGCTGCCGTATGTGCACACGCTCGAAGGGCCCGACGACAGCCCAGCTCATCTGAAGGCGTCGTTGGTGGGCAGCTCGCTCAGCGTGCCGATCCGGGATGGGCGGCTGCTGCTGGGAACCTGGCAGGGGCTCTACCTCTGCGAGCATCGCAATCGAGGCGGGCACCGCAGACTCGTCGCCACACTCCAGGGCGAGCCGCGAGCCTCCTAGTCAGCCCCCAGCAGGCTGTGGAGCACGTCTGCCGCCGCAGGATGGGGCGACCGGCGACGCCCCAAAACCTCGGCTTTTTGGGGCGTTGCCGGAGTGGAAAAGGCCATGGATGGCTTTGCCCACGGACAGCCAGCCCGGACAGCCAGAAAGAACAAAGGCCTCGCCGCATCACCTGCAGCAAGGCCTTCGTCGTGTTTCAACTCGCCACCAGGTGGGACTGGCTCGGCCGATCAAGCCTTACCAGGCGAAGTGAGCAAACGCCTTATTCGCATCGGCCATGCGGTGCACGTTTTCACGCTTGGTGACAGCGGCACCTTCACGCTTGTAGGCCGCGATGATCTCCTCGGCGAGCTTCTGATGCGTGGGGCGGCCCTTCTTGTCGCGAACAGCCTGCAGCACCCAGCGAATGCCGAGCGACTGCTGACGGTTGCGATTGACCTGCATCGGCACCTGGTAGGCAGCACCACCCACCCGCTTGCTTCGCACCTCAACCGCCGGCTTCACGTTGTCGATCGCCCGGTTGAACACCTCGATCGGCTCCGCTTCGGTGATCTTCTCGGCCACGATGTCCATCGCGTCGTAGAAAATCCGCTGCGCGATGCTCTTCTTGCCGTCGAGCATCAAGCAGTTGATAAACTTGCTGGCAAGCAGCGACCCAAACTTGGGGTCAGGAATGAGGGACTCGCGGCTGGCGGTGATTTTACCCATCGTCGGTCAGTTCTCGGGACAGAAATATTGAGTTGGTTGGGGGTGAGTGGTCGGCTCAGAGAGCCATCTGCATGCGACACGGCGAGCAGGCCGGATCAGCCTCGCTTGGCACCATAAAGACTGCGGGACTGCTTCCGGCCTGAAACGCCGAGCGTGTCGAGGGCACCACGGATAACGTGATACCGCACACCCGGAAGGTCGCGAACGCGGCCACCGCGGATCAGGACGATGGAATGTTCCTGCAGGTTGTGGCCTTCGCCCGGGATGTAGACCGTGACTTCCTTCTGATTCGAGAGCCGCACACGAGCGATTTTCCGCAGAGCCGAGTTCGGCTTCTTGGGCGTCATCGTGCGGACCTGAAGGCACACACCACGCTTCTGCGGGCACTGCTCGAGCACCGGCGACTTGGAAAACTTCCGCTTCGGATGGCGGCCGGTGCGGATCAGCTGATTGACGGTGGGCATAGTCGGAGATCGTTCCGTACGTGTTCTGTGCGTGTTTCGTCGGCGGGGCAGTGATTTCCGCTCCGGTCGCGGACACCGCCTCGCGACAGACGAGCCTCGAAGGATACCCCAGCGAACCGGTCGACGGAAGGCCCACGTCACCAAAAACGCTGCCAGGCCGGTTGAGGGGAGGCCGGGCTGGGTCGCTCGGGGTGAGCCCGGGCCGATGAGCCGAGCGTTCGGGGCCGCTCGGGGTGAGCCCGAGCCGATGAGCCGAGCGTTCGGGGTCGCTCGGGGTGAGCCCGGGCCGATTCGCCG
>CALCGM010000350.1 GCA_937900985.1 uncultured Planctomycetaceae bacterium
CGCCGGCTTCGAACTCGGCAGCGGCTGCCACATCACCACCATGCCCCCAAGCCAAGCCGCCGCACTCCTCGCCATTTCGTGAGCAACCGCAGCCCGGAGGGCGGCGGATTGAACGCACCGGGTCCGCGGGGGCCAAAGGCCCCTCGGCGAGGCCGAGGCCGCTGTGCGGGCCGTAGACCCGTCCCGCTTGCATGGCCCGAGCGAGCCACACCGTTTGGCGCCGCCTCGCGCTGCAATGAGAATCGCCTTCGCGTCGTCCAGCGCCCCCACAACCCACCTGCGACCCACCCCCCGATGCGACCCCACGTGCGTTTCGTCTTCGTCCTGCACAACCACCAGCCGGTGGGCAACTTCGACTCCGTCTTTGCCGAGGCCTACGAGCGGAGCTACCTGCCATTTCTCGATCTGTTTGAGCAGCATCCGGGCATCCGCATCGGCCTCCACACCAGCGGGCCCCTGGCGGAGTGGCTCGACCAGCACCATGGCGACTACCTCGACCGCCTCGCCCGGCTGGCCAGCCAAGGGCGGCTGGAGATCGTCGGCGGCGGATTCCACGAACCGATTCTGGCGATGCTGCCCTCGCGCGACCGCATCGGCCAGATTCAGAGCTACCGCGAGTGGCTGGAGCGACGGCTCTCGGCGGCTGTGCGAGGAGCCTGGGTGGCGGAGCGGGTCTGGGACCCTGGCATGACGGCCGACCTGGCGGCGGCTGGCGTGGAGTGGACGATCCTCGACGACGAACATTTCAAGGCGGCCGGGCTTGCCGACGACGAGCTCGACCGTCCGTGGCTGACGGAGGGCGACGGGAAGCTGCTGACCGTGTTTCCGGTCAGCGAGCGGCTGCGGTACGTGATCCCGTTCGACAGCCCGCATGCCTCGATCGACTACCTGGCTCAGCTGGCCGCTCGCCGCGACGGCGCGGTGGCAATCTTTGGCGACGACGGTGAGAAGTTTGGCGTCTGGCCCGACACCCACCGCGCGGTCTTCGAGGAGGGCTGGCTGGAGACGTTCTTCTCCTTGCTGGAAGCCAATAGCGACTGGATTCAGATGAGCCTGCCTTCAGAGGTTGCGGCGGAGGTTGCCCCTGGCGGCACTGTCTGGCTGCCCGAGTGCAGCTATCGCGAGATGACCGAGTGGGTGCTCACGCCCGACGATGCTGATGCCTGCCGCAAGGCGAGAAAACTTGCGGGCGAGCGGGAGGAACTGGGGGCCATCGGCCGTTTCCTGCGCGGGGGGAGCTGGCGGAACTTCCGTCGCCGCTATCCCGAGGCGATGGAGATGTATGCCCGCATGATGGCGGTGAGCGATCGTCTTGAGGCGATCCGACGGGCCTCGAGTGTGGCCGACCCCGCCCTGCTCGCCGAGGCCACAAGCCATCTCTATCGCGGCCAGTGCAACTGCAGCTACTGGCACGGCGCGTTTGGAGGGATCTATCTGCCACACCTTCGCAACGCGGTCTATCAGGAGCTGATCGCGGCCGACCAGGTAGCCGATGCCGCCGTGGGCCGGGAAGGGCCGTGGGTTGAAGCGACGACGGGCGACTTCAACTACGACGGCCAGGCCGAGGTGCGGCTGGCCAACGAAGCCCTCGACTGCTGGTTCAGCCCAGAGGTCGGCGGGATGCTCTACGAACTCGACATCAAGCCGGCACGCCACAATCTGCTCGCCACGCTCGACCGGCGTCGCGAGGCCTACCACGCTCAGGTGCTTGCCGGCCCGGGGGCTGCCCGCAGCGTGGTCGACGCCTCGCAGCAGGCGGTCTTCAAGCAGGAGGGGCTCGAGCGGCTCGTGCACTACGACCGCTTCCGTCGCAAGAGCCTGATCGACCACTTCTACGACCTCGACGTGTCGGCGGCCGCCGTTGCCGAGGGCGAGGCGATGGAGCGGGGTGACTTTGCCCAGGGCTGCTACACCGCCCGCCTGCGGCGGGATCCAGACCGCGTTGAGCTGCTGCTCACGAAAAACGGCAACGCCTGGGGCATCCCCTTCCAGCTCACCAAAACCGTTGCGCTGGCTGCCGACTCACAGACGCTCGAGATCAACTACCGGCTGGAGGGCCTGCCGGCCGACTGCCGCCATCATCTCGCCGTCGAGTTCAACTTCGCCGGCATGCCGGCCGAGGCCGCCGGAAGATTCTTCCACGACGAGGCCGGCAACGATCTCGGTCAGCTCGGCAGCAGGCTCGACCTCACGGCGGTGCAGGGCCTGGGCCTGGTCGACAACTGGCTGGGGATCGACTGCATGCTCAGCTGTTCGCGGCCGAGCGGTGTCTGGACATTCCCGATCCAGACGGTGAGCCAGTCGGAAGGGGGCTTTGAGGCCGTGCATCAGTCGGTGGTGGTGATGCCACACTGGACTGTGGAGCCCGAGGCCGATGGCAGCTGGCAGGTGAGCCTGCGGCTGGCAATCACACCGACCCGTGAGGCCCGTGATCTCCCGGAGGCTGCCCGTGCCGCGGCCTTTGTCCGCTGATCGTGTCCGCGGCGGCCAGTCTCCTCCAGTCGATGGCGGGCTCGATCTGCCTCGCTCCATGCCGGAGGATCCCCACCGGCACGGGCGACAGCCGCTCGGCAAGGTCGTCCCAGCCGGCCTGAATGATGGCGGCAGGCGAGGCAGGATCATCGCCAGCGGCAGGGCCAGGGTCGGCCACCTCAGAGAGCACCACCGCCGCGATCGTCAGGCCCTGCGAACGGGCGGCGGTGACCACCGCCAGGGTGCGTCCGATCGCGCCGAGCCTGGCGTCGTCACAGACGACCAGTGGGAGGCCGAGCTGACGGGCGAGGTCTGCGTTGAGCAGCTGTGGCGAGAGCGGTGAGTAGAGCCCGCCGGCTCCTTCAACGATCACGCAGTCGCTGCGTTCACGCCACGCGTCGACCGCGCTGACGAGCAACGCATCGTCGATTTCTCGACCCTCGGCAGCCGCGGCTCGCACCGGCGCCGCCGCGGCCCTGAAGGCCTGCGGACAGACGTCGGCATGCTCGCCGGGACAGCCCGCTGCCTCCCAGAGTCGACGCGGATCCCCGCCGTCTGCTGCAACCCCGCTGGCCACCGGCTTACAGACACCCACGGCAACCCCACGGCTGGTGAGTTCGCGAAGAATCGCCTCCGCGACCGCCGTCTTACCAACGTCGGTGTCGGTGCCGCAGAGAAAAAGGCCTGGTGCCATGCGAAGCTGCCTGGAAGGCGGGCCGACCGCGGCGGCCCGAGCCGGGAAAACTGATCGCGCGTTGCGTTGCGGTCCGAAGAATCTATAGTAGAAGAAGTTGTTGAGAATGATTCTCAAAAGCAGCTGGCTCCGCGGCGGTGCCGCGCTCTTCCACCTGGAGGCTGTTGGATGACATCTCTCGATCGCGTTCCCGTGGGCTGGTCGGCTCGCGTCACCCGCGTCTTCGGCGATGATCCGGCCACGCTTCGGCTGCTGGAAATGGGGCTCACGCCGGGCCTCACGCTCCGTGTGGTTGGGTCGGCTCCGCTGGGCGATCCGATCGAACTGGAGCTCCGCGGCTACCGGCTCTCGATCCGCAGGCGGGAAGCTGCCCGCATCGAGGTCGAGGTCGTGGAAACGGCCCAGGTCGCACTCGCCGGGGTCTGAGATGCCATCCGAGCAGGCTCCACTCGCTGGGACCGGCCACGACGGCGGGCCTAACGCTTCATTGCCAGATGGCCCCTTGGTCGTGGCCCTGCTGGGCAATCCCAACACCGGCAAGAGCACGCTCTTCACCGCCTTGGCGGGCATTCCAACGCGGGTGGGCAACTATCCCGGGGTGACCGTTGAGGAGAAACGCGGCCGCTGCACCCTGGCAGGCCGACCGATCGAACTGATCGACCTGCCTGGCATCTACAGCCTGGTTGCCCGCAGCCCGGATGAAGAAGTCGCGATGGCGGTGCTCGAAGGCCGCCAGGCAGGGAGCCCGCGAGTCGACTGCGTCGTCGTCTTGGCGGATGCCACGAGCCTGGAGCGGAACTGCTACCTCGTAAGCCAGGCATTGTCGCTCGGGCTCCCGGTGGTGGTGGCACTCACGCTTGTTGACCTCGCTGCCGACCGCGGCATCCGTGTGGACCATGCCCAGCTGGCGTCACGTCTCGGCTGCCCTGTCGTGCCGATCGTGGCGCCGCAGCGGGAGGGCCTCGATGCCCTCGCTGAGGCCATTGCCGCCGCCGCAGACCAGCCCCCGCCGCCTGTGCCTGCCGTACGGCCCAACGACATCGACGATGCCGATGGCCATTCGCCAGCCGCACTCGAAGCGATGGCCCGCTACCGCTGGATCGAGCAGGCCCTCGACGGCATCGTCACCCGCTCCACACCGGCCCGCTGGTCGCTTGAGGAACGCATCGACGCGGTGCTCACCCATCGCATCGCCGGCACGGTCGCCTTCGTGGCGGTGATGCTGGCGGTGTTTTCCTCGATCTTCTGGGCGGCTGCCCCGATCATGGATCTCTTCTCCGGCGTCGTCGACTCGCTGGCTGCCGTGCTGGCGGAGCGGCTGCCAGAGGGTGCGATCCGGTCGCTGCTGGTCGACGGCCTCGTGGCCGGTGTTGGTGGCGTGGTCGTGTTTCTGCCGCAGATCGCGATGCTGTTTTTCTTCGTCG
>CALCGM010000351.1 GCA_937900985.1 uncultured Planctomycetaceae bacterium
CATCAAGTACGACAACGTCGCCCAGGCCTCCTCGAAGGTCTTTGGCTCGCCCTGGACGTTCTCGCCGCAGGGCCAGTGCGGCATGGAGCTGAGCGAGCTGGTGCCCAACCTCGGTCGCATCGCCGACAAGATCACGCTGATCCGCTCGATGCACTCAGGTGTCAACAACCACCTGCAGGCGCTCAATGCCATCAACACCGGGATGAGCACCAGCGGCCGACCTGCCCTGGGGTCCTGGGTGACCTACGCCCTCGGCTGCGAGACCCGCGACCTGCCCGCCTACATGGTGCTGGGCCATCCCGCGGGCCTGCCCACCTTTCAGGAGGCCCATTTCACCAATGCCTGGCTGCCCTCGGTCTACCAGGGCACGCTCGTGCGGGCGAGCGAGCCGCGGATCCTCAACCTCGATCCGGCTCCCCATCTCGAAGGCGTTGCCCAGGAGCGGCAGCTGGCCCTGCTGCGGCAGATCAATGAGCGTCATCTCGCCGAGGTGCCGTCGCACGACGATCTCTCCGCCCGCATCGCCGCCTACGAGCTGGCAGCCCGCATGCAGACCGCCGCCAAGGAGGCCCTCGACATCTCGGGGGAGCCCGCCCATGTGCTCGCCATGTATGGCATCGACGACGATGCCACCCGTGACTACGGCACCCGCTGCCTGATCGCTCGGCGGCTGGTGGAGCGGGGCGTGCGGTTTGTGCAGGTGCTCAACAACGGCCAGTCGTGGGATCAGCATGGCAGCCTGAAGACCGCCCTGCCGAATCTCTGCCGTGCGGTCGACAAGCCGTCGGCGGCGCTGGTCGCCGATCTCCAGCAGCGGGGGCTGCTGGAGTCAACGGTCGTGCACTGGGGCGGTGAGATGGGCCGGCTGCCTGTGCGGCAAAACGACACCACCCCCGAGGCCTGGGGCCGCGATCACAACACCTACGGCTTCTCGCAGTGGGTCGCCGGCGGTGGCTTCCGCGAAGGCTATGTCCACGGGGCTACCGACGAGTGGAGCCACAGGGCGGTCGAAGACGTCGTGCACCACTACGACTGGCATGCCACCCTGCTGCACTGTTTCGGCCTTGACCATGCTCAGCTGCAGTTCAACCGGGCCGGCCGCAATGAAACGATCACCGCCGGCCAGGAGGCCCGCGTGGTGAGCGAGCTGCTCGCCTGAGGGCACAGACCCGCTCTTGCCACATCGTTGAAGTCTTCCCTTTTTGCTCATGTTCGCCGGCTTCGCGAGCCGATGAGAGAGGGCTGCGAGGATGCCCGCTGGAGGCTCGCAGCAAGGCCGGCATGAGCCTTGGGTGATGGCGACTGTGACCATGGCGGAGAGACTGTTGATGCCGAAGCTGCGTTTCGTAATGGCGAGTGGAGCCCTTGCCGCCTGCCTGCTCTCCGCCCTTCCAGCCACCGCACAGCAGCTGGGGCCCACCTCCACGCGGGCCACCACCGCTGGCCAGTGGCCTGCCTCGCCGCCGCGGCGGATCTATGTGATGCCTTTCCTCATGGATCCCGCCCTCAAGGCGGAGCTTGAGCAGGCCAAGTCGAAGAGCGTCATCCCGCGTGGGCCGGTCCGTCAGCTGCTCGCTGATCGGCCAACGGTGGTCAACATGGTCAGCGGCAACAATCCCGATGCCCCTCTCGGCGGTGTGGTGGCCAAGCTGGTCGCCGACGAGATGGCCAAGGCTGGCTGGCCGGTCGTGTTCTGGCCACAGCCAAGCCCGCCGCCAGCCGATGGCTGGAGGCTCGGAGGCCAGGTGGTGCTCGCCGACGAGGGAAGTGCCGCCGCCCGCAACATCATCGGCTTTGGCGTCGGCAACAAGCATGTGGGGATCGATGTGGGCCTTGCCGATCCGACGCATGCTGGCGGCCAGCCCTTCTGGATTCTTGACAGCTCCGACCGCGGGCGGCTCACCCCCGGCACCGCTGCCGTCGGCGCCGTGGCCGGCTTCAACCCCGCCGTGATCATCGGCAAGCATGTCGCCTCAACCAGTGGCATCGCCGACATCAGCCAGCAGAAGCGGCTCGCCGACGAGATCGCCGCATCCGTCGCCGAGGCGATCAACACGCATCCGTTTGGTCGCTAAGCAGGGCTTCGTTCGGCTGCACCAAGCGGCCAGGGCTCAGGGCACGAGCGAGACCTCGCCACTGCGGAGGTCGTAGTAGGCCCCCACAATCTTGATCGCTCCGTCGGCCTCCATCTTCGCGAGGATCTCGCTCCGCTCGCGGATGGCTGCCACCGCAAAGCGGACATTCTCCCGACAGACATGGGCGACATAGGCGGGGTTTTCGCTGGTCGCTTTTCCGTCGAAGGGCCGGCCCTGTTCGATCGCCGGCCGGATCTTGGCGAGCATCGGCGTGATGTTGCCCAGCTGCACAT
>CALCGM010000352.1 GCA_937900985.1 uncultured Planctomycetaceae bacterium
CCGCCACCCGGCGGCTCAAGGACAGGCTGGAAGCGTGACAGCCAAAGAAGGGAGCCGCGGCGGACGCAGGTTTTTGCCAGCTCAGCCCGTCACGTCAGCAGCCCGTGCACCACTTTTCCCGACGTGATGCGGTGCGGCCGGTTCTCGCGGTCGAAGAGGGCGGTGTCGGTGGGCAGCCCCATCGCATGCAGGATGGTCGTAGCGTAGTCCTGCGGCGACACGGGATCTGATTCGGGATAGGCCGCATGTCGGTCGCTCGAGCCATACACCACGCCCGGCCGGATGCCGCCCCCCGCCAAGAGCCCGCTGTAGCAAAACGGCCAGTGTTCGCGGCCAGCATTGTTGGCAGTGATCTGCGGCCGGCGGCCAAACTCACCGACCCAGGCCACGATCGTTTCGTCGAGCATCCCACGCTCTTCCAGATCGGTGAGGAGCGCGGTGAGAGCGCGATCGGCGGGCGGAATCAGATCGTCTTTGAGGCGATTAAAGTTGTTGCCGTGCGTGTCCCAGAAGTTTTTGCCGTCGTTGTGCCAGTTGACGGAGACCAGCGACACGCCATGCTCCACCAGTCGCCGTGCCATCAAAACGCATTGGCCGTGGAGGCTGCGTCCGTAGCGTTCGCGGGTGGCATCGCTCTCTTGCGAAAGGTCAAAGGCCGATCGCACGTCGCCGGAGCTGATCATCTCCATGGCCCGCGCCTGGTGAGCCCCAAAGGAGGAGGCCGCGAGCGACTCGTGCAGGGCGGCCCGCTGGCGGTCGAGCGTGTTGAGCAGGGCCACACGCGACTCAAGCTCCGCCAGATTCATGTCGGCCGGCAGCGAGAGCCCTCGGGGCCGCCACGCAGGATCGTTCAAATCGCCCTCAAGCAGCATGCCGTCGTAGGCGGAGCCGAGCCAGCCGCCGTGTTGGCCTGGCGCCACGCCGCCAGGGGCCGCTGGATGCAGGGCCTTCCAGGGCATGGCGACGAACGAGGGCAGGCCCGTGGCTGTTGGCCGCAGCTTCGAGACGAGCGAGCCCAGGTGGGGAGAGTCTTTGTCGCTCGGTGGATCGGCATCACTCTTCACGACCGGCGCGAGCTGCCCTGTCAGTGTCGCGTGGCCGCTGGAGAGGTGTGCGGGATCGTCGTGGGTGAGTGAGCGAATGATCGCCAGCTTGTCGGTCTGCGAGGCCAGGCCTGTGAAGTGCTCGCAGATCTGAATGCCAGGCACCTTGGTTGAGATCGGCTTGAAGTCGCCGCGGATCTCCGCCGGCGCATCGGGCTTCAAGTCGAAGGTTTCCAGCTGGCTCGGCCCTCCCCACATGAAGAGAAAGATGCACGCCTTGGCAGGCTTGGCCCGCAGCGTGGAGCCGGTTGCCTGGGCAACGGCCAGCCGCGATTCCAGATCGCCCATGCCGAGCCCGAGGGCTGCGATCGAACCCGCCTGCAAGACCTGCCGGCGGCTGAGGCGGTGGCCACGTCGAAAATCATGACAGCCGAGCGGTGTGTGCGTCATGCGGGCAACTCCAACATCCCAAACCTAAGATCGTACTTGAAAACGTTGCGGCGGGCTGCTCACGATGCAAATCGTTCCTGAGTGGATTCCATGGAGACCATTTCCGCGGATACGATCGTGAGGAGCCGCTGGC
>CALCGM010000353.1 GCA_937900985.1 uncultured Planctomycetaceae bacterium
GCGTCGTGGCCTCCCTGCCACACGTCCTCCCATGACGGCCGGATCTCGGGACAGTAGGCACTCTGCCGAGTTTGATCAAGGCGAACCGTCCGAGCGGAACCGCCGGCACGGATCCGCGTTGAACCGCTGCGTGGAAGCCGCGAATCGCATGATGGCGGCCAATCGCGCATCATGGTGGCTCGCCATCTCCCCCAGACCGCCTGAAGGCCCATCCGGCATGCCTGCTGAATCAAAGCCTCCGCTGCAACGCGACCACACCCGGCCTGAGTGCCTGGTGACCCTCGGCCTGCTGCCGCCGGTCACCCTCGACGACGTCAATCAGGCCTACAAGGCCAAGGCGATGGCGGCCCATCCCGATCGGGGCGGCGATGCCAAAACCTTCATCGCGATCAAGCAGGCCTACGAAGACGCCTGCGAGTTCGTGAAGTTTAAGGCCGGCAAGCTTGAGTGGCTCGCCTCCAAGATCGATGCCTATGCCCAGCAGCAGGAAGTCGTTGTGGAGGCGATCGAGCGGGGCGGCGAAGTGGAGATGGAGGAAGTCGACTGGCTGACGAAGTCATTCGGCGAAGACTTCGGCCACGTTGCCGACAAGCTTGTGCGGGTCACGCTCCGCAACGAGAAGGCCGACGACGTGTTTGCCATCCTGCTCGGCTTTCGCACCGAGTCGCTCAAAGACCTGGCGGTGCTCGACCTTGCAGGCGGCACGCTCACCGACGAAGGCCTTCTGCAGTTCAAAGGCTTCACCTCGCTGCGGCATCTCGACCTGCGGGGCACCAAAGTCGGCAAGCTCGCCGCCGAGATCCCCAGCTGGTTCGAACACCTCGAGTTTCTCGGGCTGCCCAAGGGCGCGGTCAGTCTGTTTGGCCGTCTGGCAATGCCGCGGCGGCTGAAGCTGGAGATTGGTGACGCCTGACCCTGTTTCTTCTGCTCCGCTTTTCATTTCTCATGAACAAGGATTTGCATCATGCGACGGTTTCTGTTGGTCTCGTTGGCGATGCTCAGCCTGAGTGCCACCGCTTCCCGTTCCCGTGCTGCCGAGGATCCGATGCCGGTTGACCCAGCAACCCTCTACGAAGCTCACACGCTCGACTACGACGACGATGGCGAACAGGCGACCCTGCCGTATCGCCTGCTGAGGCCCACAGCGATTGAGGAAGGCACCCGCGTGCCGCTGGTGGTCTTTCTGCATGGAGCGGGCGAGCGGGGTGACGACAACCTGGCGCAGCTGAAGTTTCTCCCCACCTGGATGGCCACCGACGAGGCCCGAGCGTCGCACCCCTGCTTCGTCTTGGCACCGCAGTGCCGCCGCGATGCCTGGTGGGCCAACTTCCGCCGCGATCCGGCCGAAGGCGACCCGCTCGCCGAGCCGCCTGCGGCCGATCTGGCTGCGGTCGTCACCGTGATGGAGCAGCTGCTGGCCGACGAGCCGATCGACCCAGACCGCGTCTATCTCACCGGCCTCTCGATGGGCGGCTTCGGCTCCTGGGATCTCGCCGCCCGCATGCCAGAGCGATTTGCCGCCCTGCTGCCGATCTGCGGAGGCGGCGACCCACGCCTGGCCAAGCGGTATCTCGGCCTGCCGATCTGGTGCT
>CALCGM010000354.1 GCA_937900985.1 uncultured Planctomycetaceae bacterium
CTGCGTGAGCATCTCTTCGATCGCGTCCAGCCAGGCCGGGTGGAGCTGATTGGTGTGGGCCACCCGCTTGTGTCGCTGGCCGATGCGGAGGCGGAGTGTGCCCGGTATAGCCAGCTGCTGGAGGAAGCTCCTGTCGACCTGGTCTGTTTCGGCATCGGCGAGAACGGCCACATCGCCTTCAACGATCCGCCGGTGGCAGACTTCCAGGATCCGCTCGCGGTGAAGCCGGTGGAACTCGACCTCACCTGCCGGCAGCAGCAGGTCAACGACGGCTGCTTTGCCACGCTGGCCGACGTGCCCACGCATGCGGTCACGCTGACGATTCCGACGCTCATCAACGCGGCGCGGATGGTCTGCGCCGTGCCGGGGCCGACCAAGCGACAAGCGGTGGAGGGCGTGCTGGCGGGCCCCGTGTCGACGGCATGCCCAGCCACGATTCTCACCCGGCACGCAGGCTGCACGCTGCACGTGGACGCCGAGAGCTGCCCGCCGCTTGCGGAGGAGCCGGCATGAGTGGCGGCGCTGCGGAGCTTCCGGCTGTGCGGCCGTTTGACCTGCAGGTCAACGGCTTTGCCGGCGCCGACTTTTCCGACCCCGAGCTCTCGCTTGAGGCCTGCCGCATCGCCTGTGAGCGGCTGGCAGCGGATGGGGTGGCCGCGATCCTGGCCACCGTGATCACCGGGCCACTTCCGCGGATGACCCGCTGCCTGCAAACGCTTCGCCGCCACCGTGAGGCGGATCCGCTGATCGCCTCCATGATTGCCGGCTTTCATGTCGAGGGGCCGTTTTTGAGTCCGTTGCCCGGCTACGTGGGAGCCCACGACGCCTCCGCGATCCTGCCCGCCACGCCCGACGTGGCTGCCCGGCTGGTCGACGCCGGCGGTGGCCTCGTGCGGCTGCTGACGCTCGCTCCGGAGTGCGATCCGCAGGCGGCCACCACCCGCTGGCTTGTCGACGCAGGCATCACTGTTTCGGCCGGCCACACCGACTGCTCACTCGACCAACTCGCCGCTGCGATCGACGCCGGCCTGTCGATGGTCACGCATCTGGGCAACGGCTGCCCCACGGTCTTGCCACGGCACGACAGCATCATCCAGCGGCTGCTCTCGCGGGCCAGCGACCTCTGGGTCTGCTTCATCCCCGATGGGGTGCATGTGCCCTGGTTTGCCCTCCGCAACTATCTGGCGATTGTCGGCCTTGAGCGGACGATCTTCGTCACCGACGCGATTGCCGCGGCGGGGCTTGGGCCGGGCCGCTACACGCTCGCGGGTGCTGCAGTGGAGGTCGATGCAGCCGGCGTTGCCCGCCGGCCCGGCTCCGACAACCTCGCCGGGTCGACGATCACGATGCCGAGGCTGCAACAGCTGGTGCAACAGCACCTCGGCCTGACGCCCCCTGTCATCGCTCAGCTGATTGAGCAGAATCCAACGGCAGCACTCAGGCCGCAGTGAGGCCAGACGACGGCAACGAAAGAGAGCCCGGTGAATCACCCTTCCGC
>CALCGM010000355.1 GCA_937900985.1 uncultured Planctomycetaceae bacterium
CCGCGGTCTCCAGCTGATCGAGGTCGGCGATCGTCCGCGCCACGCGGAGGATGCGGTCGTGGGCTCGGGCTGAGAGCCCGAGGTCGCTAACGGCTGCCCGCAGCAGCTCACTCGCGGCTGGAGCCAGGCGGCAGAACTGCCGGATCTGCCGGGCGTTCATGCGGGCGTTGCACCGCACCGGCGGGCTTCCCGCGAGACCGGAAATCGGCACCGCAGACACCTGGCCGGCAGCCCCATCGCCATCCCGTTCGAACTCATCTGCGCCAAACCGCATCGCCTGCCGAGCACGGGCCGCCAGCACCGCCTCCCGCATCGTCGCGCTCGAGGTTCCAGCCCGGCTGGCCGCCAGATCGCGATAGGAAACGGCAGGCACCTCCAGCTGGATGTCGATCCGATCAAGCAGCGGGCCCGAGATCTTGCCCATGTATTTTTCCACCTGCGGCGCCGAGCACTGGCAGTCGCGGCGTGGATCGCCTCGGTAGCCACACGGGCAGGGGTTGAAGGCAGCCACCAGCATGAAATCGGCCGGAAAACGGCTGCTGGCCTGAGCCCGGCAGATGGTGACCGCCCCCTCCTCAAGCGGCTGTCGCAGCACCTCAAGCGTGCGGCGGTTGAACTCCGGCAGCTCATCGAGAAACAACACGCCGTTGTGGGCCAGGCTGATCTCACCGGGCATGGGGATCGAACGGCCGCCCACGAGGCCGGGCTCGCTGATCGTGTGATGGGGAGCGCGAAACGGCCGCGTCGCCAGCAGCGGCTGGCCCGCCGAGAGCAGGCCCACCGCGCTGTAGATCCGCGTGGTCTCCACCGACTCACTCGGTGAGAGCGGCGGCAGGATCGTTGGCAGCCGCCGGGCGAGCATCGTCTTTCCACCGCCGGGAGGCCCCACCATGGCAACGTTGTGCCCGCCGGCGGCGGCCACAAGCAGGGCCCGCTTGGCCGCCTCCTGGCCGCGGACATCGGCAAAGTCGACGTCGTAGTGGGCGAAGCGATCGAACCACTCGTCGAGCCGGGGAGGCGTGGGGGCAAGCGGCAGGTCGCCGGAAAAGAAGCCGACGGCCTCCGCCAGCGAGGCCACCGGAATCACCTCCACGCCCTCCACCACCGCCGCTTCCACCGCGCTCGATGCCGGCACCACCACACCCCGCAGCTGCTTTCTGCGTGCCGCAGCAATCGCCATCGAGAGGGCGCCCCGCGCCGGCCGCGTCGAGCCTTCGAGCGAGAGCTCCCCCACCACGGCATAGTCGTCGAACCGCTTCGCCTCAAACTGCCCGCTCCCGGCCAGGATTCCCAGCGTGATCGGGAGGTCGAAGGTGGCCGCCTGCTTCGGCAGCTCCGCCGGAGCGAGGTTGACGACAACGCGATCCTGCGGCCGCTGAAAGCCGGAGTTGATCATCGCCCGGGCCACCCGGTGGGTGCTTTCCCGAATCGCCGCATCGGGCAGGCCGACAAGCACGGTTGCCGGCAGGGCCCCGCGGGAGACATCGACCTCGACATCAACGGGGACAGCCTCGATGCCGAGCATCGAAAAGGTTTGGAGCTTGGCGAGCATGACGATTCTCCTGAGCACAACAGCAGCGGCGAGATGGGCTACATTGCCCGTCGTCTGGACATTCCACAGACGGATCCAGTCCGTCCAGCAAACGCCACCACACACCAGAGAGTGTACGCATGTTCATTTCTCATGCAAGCGATCGGTCTGCGAACTCTGTGGCCCACCTGTCGAGCCTGGGGGGCCGCCTCGCCCTGGCCCTGGCCATCGGCAGTTTCCCGGGCTTCGCCGCCGCAGCCGACACCGCCTCCCCAGGAGAGACGCCGATGCCCGCCCCACACCAGGCCACGACCGACGACCCGCACCTCTGGCTCGAAGACGTGCTCGGCGAGGAGGCCCTCTCGTGGGTGCGGGCGAGAAACGAGCAGACGCTCGAGCAGCTGGCGAAACGGCCTGCGTTCTCCAGCCTCGAAGCGTCGCTGCAGACGATTCTTGACGACGATCAGCGGATTCCCGTGGTCACCAAGCGGGGCGATCACCTCTACAACTTCTGGCGAGACAAGGCCCATCCGCGAGGCCTCTGGCGGCGCACAACCCTTGCGGACTACCGCAGCGACGCCCCCGCCTGGGAGGTGCTGCTCGACCTCGATGCCCTCGGCAGGGAGGAAGATGAAAACTGGGTCTGGGCCGGCGCCCAGGTGCTCAAGCCCGCCTGCAGCCGCGCGCTCGTGCAGCTCTCCAGAGGCGGTGCCGACGCCCGGGTGGTCCGCGAGTTTGACCTCACAACACAGCAGTTTGTCGACGATGGCTTTCAGGTGCCCGAGGCGAAGGGCTCAGTCAGCTGGATCGACGACGACCATCTCTTCGTGGCCTCCGATTTCGGTCCCGGCTCGATGACCGACTCCGGCTACCCGCGGACCGCCCGCCTCTGGCAGCGGGGCACACCGCTTTCCGATGCGACCGTGGTCTTCGAAGGCCGCGGCGACGATATGTCGGTGTCTGCCTTCCACGACGACTCCCCCGGCTACGAACGCGACTACGTGCGGAGGACCCCGTCCTTCTACGCCGACGAGATGTTTGTGCGGGAGGCCGATGGCCGCCTGCGAAAGATCGAGGTGCCCGACTCCGCATCCAAGGGCATCTTCCGCGGCCTTCTCTCGGTGGAGCTCCGCGAGCCCTGGCAGCATGGCGGCATGACCTACCAGGCCGGCACGCTGCTGCTGGCAGACCTGGAGTCGTTTCTGGCGGCCGACAGCGGCACGGTCCCGCCGGAGCAGCGTCCGCTCGCAGTGGCCTTTGCACCGGATGAGCGGCAGGCCCTGGCTGCGGCCACCTTCACCAAAAACGCACTGGCGCTCACGATCCTCGCGGACGTGAAGAACCGGGTGGAGGTGATCGACCTCAGCGGCTGCGACACAGGGTCGCCCGCCGAACGCATCGCCCTGATCCGCCAGCGGTGCCAGACCGCCGCGTCGCTTGCCGCTGGCCCGGAGATCGGCACCGTCAGCCTGCGGGCGGTCGACGCCGATGAATCGGATGATGTCTTCGTGACCACCACTGGCTTCCTTGAGCCGACCTCGCTTGCCTTGGGCTCGTTGGCCACTCCGGATGCCCCGACGGAACACCTCAAGGAGCTGCCGAGCTTCTTCCGCACGGCGGGGCTCACCGTGCAGCAACACTTCGCCACCAGCGACGACGGCACCCGCGTTCCCTACTTCCTGATCGGCCCGACCGAGAAGCTCACGGGGCCAGCCGTGGGCGACGCAGCGGCACCATCCGGCAGCCCCACCGTGCTCTACGCCTACGGTGGCTTCGAGATTTCCCTCGTGCCGCGATACGACCCCCTCGTCGGCAAGGCCTGGCTGGAGAAGGGGGGCGTGTATGCGATCGCCAACATCCGTGGCGGGGGCGAATACGGACCACGCTGGCACCAGGCGGCGCTCAAGGCCAACCGGCTGCGGGCCTACGAAGACTGCGCCGCGGTCGCCCGCGACCTCGTTGAGCGGGGCATCACCACGCCTCCGCAGCTGGCGGTCAAGGGGGGCTCCAACGGCGGTCTGCTGGTGGGCAACATGCTCACCAGCTATCCGCAGCTCTTCGCCGCGACCGTCTGCCAGGTGCCGCTGCTCGACATGCAGCGGTATAGCCAGCTGCTCGC
>CALCGM010000356.1 GCA_937900985.1 uncultured Planctomycetaceae bacterium
CGGGACGGTGAGGGTGAAGTCGGGTTGTGGGGAGGGGATGCCGCGCGGTATTCCCCTGTGCGGCCTGGAGGCCGTCGTCGCTGACCCATGGAAGGGCTGTATTATGAGAGAGAAGATGCTCCGCCGAGTGATGCTGGCTTTCGTGGTTGCTGCGGGCCCGCTGTCGCTGCTGAGCCAGGCTGCAGAGAGTGGACGAGTGATCAACGTCTCCATGGAAGATCAGTTTCGCACGCGTCGGGCCACGAGCCAGATGAAGGGCGACGTGGTTGTGCTTGTCTATGCCGAACGGCATGGGGCTGAGGCCAGTCGCGATCTTGGTCGGCAGCTTCATGTCCACTTCCATCCCACGGCCGCCAAGGTGCCTTTGCAGGAGTCGGCCGCGCAGCCGGTGAAGGCTCCTGAGGGATGGCCCGAAGGTGTAGAAGCCCCCGATGTGAAGGTGATCGCGGTGGCCTGCCTTGCGGAGATTCCCCGTCCGTTTCACGGCATCGCCCGCAGCCGTTTTCGCAGCGACTCGCCCCATCTGCCGGTCTGGCTCGACTTTGGCGATGCGATGAAGAAGAACTTCGGCCTCACCGGTGGCGTGCCCAACGTGGCGATTCTCGACACCGAGGGGCGGCTGCATGCAGTGCACAAGGGCCGCTTTGCGGGCACGCAGTTTGAGGAGCTGGCGACCTCGATCGATGCCCTGCGGCTGGCCACGGCAACGCCCCGCACGGCAGTCGTTCCCACGTCGGCAACGACGAAAGAGTAGCGCTGCCAAGCGGCCGGTGGCTACTGCCGCCGCTGCTTGATGCGGCGGCTTTCGCGGGTGAGTGTGTCACGCTCTTTGCTCGTGAGGCTTGCCTCACCGAAGCGACTGATCTTCTCGAGGATCCGGTCGACCTCCGCCTGCAGGCTGACTTCTTCTTCCGGATCGAGAAACCGGTCGTCGTCTTCGCGATAGATCTTCATGCCTCGGCGGGCCGCCATCCAGCTGGAGACCTGCTCGCCAAACCGCTCGGTGAGGCTGCTGAAGTTGTGCCCCTGCCAGGCGTAGAGCAGCCCAAAGATCGCGCCGCCGAGGTGTGCGACATGGGCCACCGCACCGCCCCCATTGGCGGCCCCTCGGAGGTCTGAGAAAAAGTAGAGCACGCCGAGGGCCCAGGCGGGCACCGGCAGCACGCCGTAAATCAGCACCGTCTGCTTGGGGTAGAACCAGATAAACACCGCCAGCACCGCCATCACGCCGCCGCTGGCCCCGATCAGCACGGCCTGCGGCCCGCCGCCCACCTGCAGGCTTGCCAGCCAGGCGAGCCCGGCAATCACGATTGACGAGAAATAGAAGCGGAGGAACCGGCCGCGGCCGAGCACATACTCCACCTCACGGCCGAAAAACCACAGCGCCAGCATGTTGAAGGCGAGGTGCCAGGGGCTCGTTGGGTCGTGGGCAAAGCCGTAGCTGATCAGCTGCCAGCATTCCCACGGCCGGGAAAGCATGTCGCCTTTGAGGGCGAGAAAGCTGGTGATCGGAAACTCACCCGCTGCCAGCAGGTTGGCAACCCAGAGGGCGACGTTGGCCACGATGATCGACATCACGCCCGACCACTCGGGTGCGAACCCCTCGTCGCGACGGTAGTAGCCCCGGTCTTGAAAGCCCATGGAATGCTCTGGGTCGGCCGTTGCCGCTCAGTGGCGGCGGAGAGCGGGCGGCAACGTTCCGCCCGGTAAGCAGATCATCGTAGACCGCTGTTGCGGAGACGGGCAACCGCGGGGCCTGCCGTCCGGGTGGAGTGTCTGGTACAAAACCGCAGTCGGAAGAGCGGTGAGCATCGGCGAGCCCGAGCGCGAGCCGCCGAGCACGGGGAAGTGAATCACACGTCCGATAAGGGAGGACAACCGATGGGGCTCAATGGATCACTGGATCGCAAGCTGCGGATGGGCATCGTCGGAGGCGGCCCGGGGTCGTTTATCGGCCGGGTGCACGTGACGGCAGCCGTGCTCGACAACCGAGCCGAACTGGTGGCCGGAGCCTTCTCCAGCAGTCCTGAGAAGTCGAAGCAGGCGGCGGCTGACTACTTCGTCGATCCTGCCCGGGCCTACGGCTCCTACGAGGAGATGTTTGCCACCGAAAAGTCGAAGCCGGAAGGCGAGCGGATCGACTTCGTGTCGGTGACCACACCCAACCACATGCACTTTCCGGTCGCCAAGGCGGCCCTCGAAGCGGGGTTTCATGTCGTCTGCGACAAGCCGCTCACGCTCACGCTCGCCGAGGCCGAGGAGCTTGCCGGCCTGGTGGAGACGCTGCCGGTGGTCTTTGCGGTGAGCCACAACTACACCGGCTATCCGCTCGTGCGGCAGGCTCGTGAGATGGCGCTCTCCGGCGAGCTTGGAGAGATCCAGGCGACCCGCGCCGAATACATCCAGGGCTGGCTCCGGACTCGGCTGGAGGAAGATGGCCAGAAACAGGCTGCCTGGCGGACAGACCCGGCCAAGAGCGGTGCGGCCGGCGCGTTTGGCGACATCGGCACCCATGCCTACAACCTCGGCCGCTACATCACCGGCGTGTTGCCGGAGAGCATCTCCACGCATCTGAAGATCTTCGAGCCGCCGCGTCCGCTCGACGACTACGGCCACGCCGTGATTCGCTACCAGAACGGCGGCCTGGGCACGGTCACGGCCTCGCAGATTAGCCATGGCCGTGAGAACGACCTGCGAATCCAGATCGACGGCACCAAGGCCAGCCTCGAGTGGCACCAAGAGAATCCCAATCAGCTCTTCGTCCGCCGCAACGGCCACGCCCATCAGATCTACACCCGCGATCCCAACGCCCCCTTCATGAACAGCCTGGGCGCGTCGGCCTGCCGGCTGCCCTCGGGCCACCCGGAGGCCTTCTTTGAGGCGTTTGCCAACGTCTACCGCTTCGCCTACGACGCGATGGCGGCGGCCATCGCCGGCCAGCCCTTCGAGAAGGTCGACACGATCTACCCCAACATCTGCGACGGCGTGGAGGGGATGTATTTCATCGAGCAGTCGGTGGCTTCCAGCAAGGCCGACGGTGCCTGGCTGCCGCTGGCCCATCGCCTCGCCCGGCGGTAGGCGGCTGCTGACATTCGGAGGACGCCATGGCGGCTCGCAGCAATCCCGGCCGCAAGGTCGCGGCAATCGTGTTTGACATCGAGAGCGTGGCCGACGGGGATCTTGTCAGCCGGCTGCAGTATCCCGGTGAAGCGCTTTCGGCTGCCGACGCGGTGGGCCGCTACAAGGCGGACCTGCTCGAGGCGAACGGCCGCGATTTCATCCCCTACACCTTTCAGCTGCCGATCTCGCTGGTGGTGGCCACGATCGGCCCAGACTTTCGGCTGCTGAATCTGGTGGCCCTCGATGAGGAGCAGTCGCGGCCGCACGAGATCGTGCGGCAGTTCTGGGAGGGCTGGGAGCGGTATGACCGGCCGACGCTGGTGACCTTCAACGGCCGAGGCTTCGACCTGCCGCTGCTGGAACTGGCCTGCTTTCGCTACGGGATCCCGATTCCCGACTGGTTCGCCGAAGACCGTCGCAGCTTCGATCAGCCCCGCAACCGCTACAACACCGCGGCCCACCTCGACCTCCAGGAGTGGCTGACCAACTCCGGAGCCAGCCGCTTCAACGGCGGGCTTTCGCTGGCCGC
>CALCGM010000357.1 GCA_937900985.1 uncultured Planctomycetaceae bacterium
CGGAGGTTGGCTCATCGAGAAAGACCAGCTCCGGCCAGCCGACAATCGCCGTGGCCACGGCCAGCCGCTGCCGCTGACCGCCGGAGACCTTTCCCACGCGAGCATCGGCCTTGGGCACCAGGCCAACCAGGTCGAGGGCGTCGAGTGGCTCGATGCCGCGGCGGTAGAAACTGCGAAACAGCCGAACGGTTTCCAGGAGCGTGAGCTTTTCCGAGAGCCGCGTCTCCTGCAGCGACACGCCGATCCGCTCCCGCAGCTCTGGCTCGTTGTCGGCCCACCGGCGGCCCAAGACTTCCACCGTGCCTGCATCGGCTGCGAGCAGGCCCTCGAGGATCTCGATCGTGGTGGTCTTACCGGCTCCGTTGGGACCGAGCATCCCGAAACATTCGCCCCGGCGGACGGTCAGCGTCAGCCCGCGAACCGCCTCCACGGGCGGCCTGCCGGGATATGTTTTCACGAGCTCCTGCACGCGGATCGCCGGAGCCTCGTCAGGCGTCGTCTCGGTCATGGTTGACGCCTCCGGCTGCCGTCGCGGCGGTCGCGTCGGCATCGTCGCGATGCCGAGCCAGCCAGTCGCGGCTCACAAACCGCTGCATGATGCTCTCAAACGTGCGGACCGCATCGGCATGCCAGCTTCGATCGAGCGGGTCGCCGCCTGCATCGAGCCCGTCGGCCTCGAGCCTGCAGGGCCAGCCACGACTCTCCGCGAGCCCGTTGAAGCGTTCGGCAATCCGCAGCGTCCAGGCGAGGCCGAGCGTCTCACGGAGGCTGAGATACGGCATCTCGATTTCCTGCCGGAGCACCCGGGCCCCCTCGCGACCGCCGACTCGCGGCACGACAGCCAGCATGCCTCCGGCGGCAAGCAGCCAGGCGGCGCTGACGTCGAGCCACGGGGAGTCGCTGGCCCGTTCGGTCTCCATTCCTGGCAGAAAGCCGCGGATCAGAATCAGCCCGCCGATGGTCACCAGCGTTGCTGGCACCCGCCGCTGAGTGCCGACGTAGTTCATCCAGCCGATGGCCGCGAGCACGGCGAGGAAAAACCGCACCACGATGTGCACCACCGGAGGCGAACCCGGCCGGACAAACTCCGCCGACGCCGCCGGCATCGCCAAGACCACCGCCAGCGAAGCCACGATCACCTGCCAGATGCCATGCTGCGGCCGCTTGGCCCCCAGCACCGACATCGCCGGGCAGACGAGCACCGCCGCCACACACAGCCGTGCAGATGCTCCGCGGGCAGGGTCGGCGGCCCAGCCGGTCACATGCAGCCCGGCGTCAATCGAGACGGCAAAGGCCGCGCAGACCGCCCAGATCGCTGCCGGCACCGCCGTCGATCCTCGGGCTCGCCAGCCGCCCAGCCCAGCCGCCAGTGCAGCCAACAGGCTGCCTGCCAGCATGCAGGCCCAGGGGAGCGTGGGGCTGTCGGGCGACGGATTCATAGAGAGCCGAGGATACCACAGCGGAAAGGATGGCAGCAGACGGTGGAGCACGTAGCCGCCGCAGGATGCGACAACCGGCGACCCTCAAAAACCTCGGCCTTGTGGGGCGTCGCTTGCGTGGAAAGCCATGGATGGCTTTTTCCACCTAGAAAAGGGAGGCGTTCTCGTGGGGAGGCCTGGAGGGAATCTACGGGCTGCTGCTCACGCCGTCGATTGCCGCAGCGCTGCGGGACGATACTCAAGCGGCGGAGTGTTCTGGTGGGCGGGCCTGAAGCAAAGGGGAGTCTCGATGGGCTGCACAACACAGCTGCGAAAGGTCGTGCTCGCGGCGGTGGCGGGGGCTGCATCGGCTGCGATGCTGGCACCGCCGGCGGCAGCGATCGAGATGTTTACCTACTTTGGTGACGGCAGCCAGATTGGTCTGCCGAGCCTGGAAGTGCCGATCGAGGCCTACCCAGGCATTCCACTGCGGAGCGATCGCCTGCGGGCCCGTCGGGCAGGCAAGGCTGTGCCTCGCGGCACGGTGGGCACTTTCCGCGGACGCGGCATTACCATCCGCGTGCCGGTCCAGCAGCAGATCCCGCCGGGCATGGTCAGCGAGGAGCCACCGATGCCGGCCCCAGTGCCAGCAGCCGTGCCAGCCGATCCCGACGCCCCTCTGCCAAACGCTGCCGAACCGACAGATGCAAAACGCGTCGAACAGGGAGCCGGCCTCGACTTCGGCGGGCTGCGTGATCTCTCGGCGTATGAACAGTCGCTTCCTCGCTGATGACCTCTCTGGAGGCTACTCGCTCGCCTCTGTGGTGAGCCGTTTGAGCAGATCTTCTGCGTCGGCGCGGGTGGCAAACACCGGCTCGCGGTCGAGCACCTGCTCAAGGATCGTCGTCGCTCGCTGCGACTCACCGCGGTCGGCAAGCAGGCGGGCGACATAGTAGGCCCCGTCGCTGGTGAGCTGATTGCTCTGTGAGATCTGCGTGAGGATCTGCTCGGCATCTTCACGACGGCCGAGCTTGTAAAAAACCCACGCCAGCGTGGTCAGTGCGTTGGCCTGCTGCGGCGAGTTTTCCCGGTGGAGGGCCACATTGCCCTCCGCCATCTCCAGGGCCCGCTGACGCGACTCGTCGTTGTCTGATTCGATCAGCACCAAGGCCAGCGAGTTGCTCGCGGGAAAGTTGAGCGGCGACTGCGTGTGGGCTGACGAGAAAAACGTTTCGGCCGTTGCGTAGTCTCGTTCCACGCGGGCGATCGCGCCGCGGACGATTTTGGCCTCCAAAGACTTCTCGTCGAGAGCGAGGGCGGCTTCCGTCTGCTTCTTCGCCGCCGCGAGGTCGTTTTGGCCGAGATACCACTGGGCCGATGCCAGGAGCACGGCCGGGTCTTCGGGAGACGACTCCACTGCCAGCTCGATCAGCTTGCGGGCCTTTTCGGCATCGTTCTTCTCGTCGTAGAGCCGGGCCATCGCCAGCTCGGGCTGCACCGCGTTGTCATCGAGATTGCGGGCTTCGCGAAACTCCGCCAACGCTTCGCTCGGCTTGCCGAGCTGAAACCGCACGATGCCCATCCGCTGGTGGCCGCTTGCGCTGTCGGGGTCGAGCTCCAGCCAGCCCTGCAGCTGCTGCTCCGCGAGCGGCCACTGCTTGCGGGCTTCGGCAACCGCGGCGAGCCCCGCGAAGCCCCGGATCTGGAAGTCTCGCTTTCGCTTGGGGTTGCTCTCAAAGGCGTCGGTCAGCGACACGCCGCGGGTGAACAGCGTTTCCGCGTCGGTCACCCGTCGCTCCTGAAAGGCGAGGTCGCCGAGCATCAGGTATGGCTCGGGATCCTCGGGATAGTCGACCACCGTCTGCTCGAGTTCGCCGCGGGCTGCCTGCAGCTGGTTGACGCTCAGCCAGAGCATCGACATCAAAACACCGGGAGGGGGCAGCTTGGGGTTGTTGGAGTGCGCCCGCTCAAACATGGCGCGGCAGCCATCGATGTCGCGGTCGCGGAAGCGGTTGATGCCGCTGGTGATGTCCTGAAACTCGGCATCTCCGGAGACGGCTTTGCCCACGAGGCTCTGGGCGGTCACCTGCGCCTGAGCGGGGCGGCTGCCTGCTCCGGCGATCAGCCCGACAACCAGCACCGCCCAGGCCAGCCGCCGCAGTCGCGGCCGCAGCCCATCCGCTCCGCGGCGAGCCTCAAGGGACACAACGGCATTCGATGCGGTGTCAGACAACCTCTTCATCATCGTGGCAACTGCTTTCCGTCAGGAGGATGCGGAGAGAACGCTAAAGTGATCAGGCAGGATCATGAAAACGGTACTCTAGCAGGACCGTCCGCGGGCCATCTAGCATCTGCTGATGCTGCTGCGGCTGCGGGGACCAACGCAGGCAGAGCCAAGCCGCAACCGGCTGCTGTCGCACGGCTGTCGCATGAAGAGGGGAACATGAGAGTTGGGGCGGTTCTTGAACGTGAACTTCGGATCGCACCGCGGTCGCGATCGTTGTACGTCGCCAGGGCAGTCTACGCCGGCATGCTGCTGCTGATCGTGGCCACCTGTTGGCTGGTGGTCACTGGCACGCAGGCGATCGAAACGGCCGGCGAGACCGGTCGCTTTGCGGCGACGCTCCTGCGGATTCTCGCGCCGCTGCAGCTGGTCCTGGCCGCCCTCGCGGCCGCGGCGGTATCGGCGGTGAGCGTGACGTCGGAGAAAGACCGACGAACGCTGGAACTGCTCCTGGTGAGCAGCCTGACCGATGCCGAGATTGTGCTCGGCAAACTGGCGGCCAGCCTCTTGCAGGTATTGCTGCTGCTGCTCTCGGCGATCCCCGTCTTCGCCCTGGTGTCGCTGTTCGGCGGCGTGACCAACGGTCAGCTCGCCAGGCTCTTTGCCGTGACCGCTGCTGCCGCGATCGCCTCGGCGAGCCTTGCCAACGCGATCGCCTTCTGGAAAGAGACCACGTTTCAAACCGTTGCCGTCACGCTGTTCGGCCTCGCGCTCTGGACGGCGATGGGTGAGGGTGTCGCCTCCGTCTGGGGGGCCGCCGCGGCTGCTGGCGTGTCGCCCGCTCGCGCGGTGTTTGCGGCGATTGAGCCGGCAGGCGCCGGGGGCAGCCTTGTCTTTTTGGCGGTCTGCCTCGGGGTTGTGGTCGCCTCAGGGCTGGTGGCCACGCTCCGGCTTCGGCCGTGGAACCTCGTCGGCGGCTCACGCTATGAGAGCGTTCGTGCTGAGACCGCCTCGATCGAGTCCACCCGCACCGTCTGGAGCCATCCCGTGCTCTGGAAGGAGATCTGCACGCGGGCCCATGGCAAGGCGATCGTGTTTGTCCGCGTCGCCTGGCTGGCCCTGTTTGCCGCCGCGATCTGGGGCATCCTGCAGCAGTCGGGCCAGCAACGGCCGGACCGGCTTGCGTTGGCAGTGGCCGTGCTGCCGATGACCCTGGCCAGTCTGGTGTCGGTCACCGCACTGGCCGTGACGAGCGTCACCACCGAACGCGACCGCGGCTCGCTCGACCTGCTGCTCGTCAGCGACCTGGAGCCGGCGGAGTTTGTCTGGGGCAAGCTCGCGGGAGTGTTCTTCGTGGCCCGCGAGATGGTGCTGCTGCCGCTGGCTGCCTGTGGCGTGCTGGTTGCCTTTGGGCAGGCTTCGCTGGAAAACGGCATCTATCTCGCCCTCGGTTTGAGCACGCTGCTCTTCTTCGCAGCTGTCCTCGGCCTGCATGCCGGGCTGACTCATGTCTCGTCGCGTCAGGCGATCGTTGTGGCGCTGGGCACGGTGGTGTTTCTCTTCGTGGGAGTGGCAACCGTGATGCGGATCATGGTGTCGTTTGGTGGCAACTTCGAACTCCAGCTGGCCCCCTTTCTGGCGGTCGTGGTGGGCGGAGCGGTCGGCCTCTACTCCGCCCTCTCCACTCGCAATCCATCGCCTGCCATCGGCTGGGCGTCGGCCCTGCTGCCTGCGCTGACGTTTGTGGCGATCACCGGCTTCCTCCAGGGAAGCACGCTTCAGGTGCTCCTCGTGACCATTGTCGCCTACGGATTCGCCACGGCTGCAATGCTGGTGCCAGCCATCGGCGCCTTCGACCTCCTCACCGGCCGCACCACAGGCACGCTCTAAGCCCCGCCCTCCTCTGTCTCTCACAAGCGAAACCCGGAGGGCGAGAGCGGAGTGGATGAAACGGGACGGGTCCTCGGGCCGCGAAGCGGCCTCGGCAAAGCCGAGGTGCCTGCGGCACCCGATGCCCCGTCCCGCGTGCGTCCAGCATCCGCTCTCAGCGGATCAGGGATGAGGTGGTGCCTGCGGGGCTGGGGCTCGTCGCCAGCCGGGCGGTCGCTTCGTCGATGGCGGCGGCGAGGGTGCGGACCTCCGAGCGGCCGGTGAGCCGTTTCACCTCGCGGCCGTCGGGTGTCTGCAGAATGACGGTGGGAAAGCCCCGCACGCCGAGGCGGCGGCAGACGTCAGCATCGCGATCAGCATCGAGGGTTACGCAGACACAGCGGCTCGATCGCTGCACGACGTCTGGGTCGGCAAGCACACCCTGGGAGAGGCCGGCGGACCAGCGGCACCAGCTCGCGCGGCAGATGATCACCAGCGGCCGTCCAGACGTGGATGCCCGTTCGAGACCGGCAGCGTAGTCCTCCACATACTCAATCGACGTGGGGGCATCGTGGTTGACGATCTGGCCGCCACCGCCACGCGGGCTTGGCAGGAGTCGCTGCTCGCCGACCGTGACCGATCCAGACTGCACCTGCTCGTCGTGAATCTCGCAGCCGGTGCCCGTCAGGAAGACGGCCAACAGGCACGCCGCGATGCGGAGCCGTTGTGGGCAGGCTTGGTAGAACAGGAAGGCTTGGGGGAGCGGGGGCATCGGGCTGGCTGTGCGGAGGGTGGGGGGCTGGCGTGCGGCCGCAGCGGTGGTGCGGACGCAGCATCGGATGAAGGTGGTGAGGGTTCCTGGACGAAGACGGGTAGGTAGGCCTGTCGAGGTGCCGCGGCAAGACCGGATTGGTGGCGACGGCCCGTCCCCTCGTCGCGTTGCTTCCACGGCGGCCGTTCACTACCCTCCCCTGCCCTGCTGCCCCGTTGGAGCCTGTTCGATGCCCTGTTCCTGTCGCACGCTTCGCTTTGCGGTGGCGGGCCTCATGGCGTTGGCCGGCTGCCAGCTGATTCCACGGTCGGCGCCTGTGACGCAGGAGCTTGCCGAGGCCAGGCGGCTTTCCCATGAGGGCCTGGCTGCCGCCGATCGCGACAATCTCGCCCGGGCTGAAGAACTGCTCAGCCAGGCCGTGCAGAGCTGCCCGACCGATATCGACGCGCGGCAGCACTACGCGGAGGTGCTCTGGGAGCGGGGTGAGCAGCTCGCCGCCATCACGCAGGTCACGCAGGCCCTGCAGGTGGCTCCCGAGGATGAGGGGCTCTGTGTTGCGGGCGGCAGGATGTATCTCGCCCTGGGGCTTCTTGATGATGCCGACAGGCTTGCCGACACGGCCGTCTCGGCAGCTCCCCGGTCGGCTCGCTGCTGGCACCTCCATGCAGAAACCAACCTCGCCCGAGGACGCACCGACGATGCTCTGGGCGACTTCCATCGGGCGCTTGCCATCGAGCCCACCAACCGCGAGATCCTGCTGGACACCGCCGAAGCCTACCGGCTGGCCAGCCGGCCGACCCGGGCCCTCGCAACGCTGGCGATCCTGGAGGAAACCTACGGTCCCGGACAGATTCCAGGGGAGGTGCATGCGCTGGAGGGGCTCGCCCAGGAGGCCCTTGGGCGACCTGCCGAGGCGCTGGCGAGCTACCAGCTTGCCCGCGAACGCGGGGATCTCACGGAAGCCACGGCCACGCGGATTGCCGTCCTGACCTCCACGCTCGGCGGCCCGGTAGCGACGGCCCCCGACGCTCCGGGGTCACTCAGGCGGTAGGTCTCAAAGTTGTTTCGGTCTTCGCTCACAAAAGAACGACACCCATGCACGCTGAAAAAACTGCGGCTCCCAAGAAAACTGGCCCCGAGAGCTACCACGCCTACCCGTGGTGGAGTCCAAGGTTCTGGCATGGGATGCCGCTTCCGGTGTGGCTTGGGCTGCTGGGGGAGCACCGCTGCAGAGTGTCGCCCTCAAGGCTTGGGCTCCTCGGCACGATCACGGCAGCGACCGCATTCAACTCACTGTCGGGCTGGCTCTCCGATGCCCGTTTCGCTCGGCAGTTGAGGACGGTTGAGGTCCGTGAGGATCCGCTCTTCATCATCGGCCATTGGCGAAGCGGCACGACGCTGCTGCACGAACTGATGATGCTCGATGAACGTTTCTTCTGCCCCAGCACCTATCAGTGCTTCGCTGCAGGGCACTTCCTGCTCACCGAGTCGCTGCTGACCAAGATGCTCGCCTGGATGATGCCTGCCAAGCGGCCGATGGACAATGTTGCCGCCGGCTGGGATCGTCCTCAGGAAGATGAGTTTGCGCTGATGAATCTCGGCGCTGCCTCGCCCTATCGACGGATGGCCTTTCCCGCCACCGCTTCCAACGAGGCCACCGCGCTCGACCTTGAGCTGCTCGATCCGCACACCCTGGCTCACTGGCAGAAAACCTTCCGCCGTTTTCTCCGCATGCTGGCCGTCCGTGATAGCCGCCGCACGGTGCTGAAGAGTCCGCCGCATACCGCTCGGATGGGCATCCTGCGGTCGATGTTTCCTCGTGCTCGTTTCCTGCACATCGTGCGGGATCCGCTGGTGGTCTTTCCGTCGACGATGCGGCTCTGGCAGTCGCTCGATTACGTGCAGGGCATGCAGGTTGACCGCGGTGAGCGGCTCGAGCCGTATGTGCTCGACACCTTTGAGGTGATGTACAACGCGTTTGAACGCGACCGTGCAGCCCTGCCGGAGGGCTGCCTGCATGAGGTGAAGTATGAAGACCTCGTGGCCGATCCGGTGGGCCGGCTTGCCGAGGCCTACGAGGCCCTTGATCTTGGCGGCTTCGACAGCATGCGGCCAGCCCTCGAGGCGCAGGCCGTAGCGATGCAGCGGTATCGTCGCAATCGCTACCAGCTCGACGACCGCACCCGTCGCCTGGTGGGAGAGCGGTGGCGGCCCTTCTTCGAACGCTACGGCTATCAGGCCGATGCTACGAGCTCGCCGTCTGCTGGGTGAGAGAACGGCTGGGCTCCTCGGGAGCATCACGGGTTGGCAGCCGCACGCGTGCGTTGGCCTCCACCATCCGCTGCTCGTCGCGGAGTTCTTCAGCGGTCATCCGCAGCCGGCGCTCGCTGGCACGCCAGCGGAGGGTGTGCTGAAGAATGGCCACCACGCCGGCGGCCAGCACGATGCCCCACAGTCCCCGCCATCCAAGCCACAGCGAGGTCTGACCGTTGTCTCTGGGGTCGAGCGTGGCGGTGTGGAGGTGCGCAGCGAGTCCCGCGAAGGCCCAACGCAGGGCGACTGCAAACAGGGCTGCTGCCACAAGGCCGACAGCCAGCTGACGGGCAGTCTCGACGGAGGCGAGGCGACGGAGGCCGTGCAGCGGGTTGAGCCGATCAATGGCTGCCAGTCGGCCGGGCACCAGTTTCGGCCTGTCGAGCAGCAGCCGGACGCCGAGGCTGCTGGCAGTGGTTGCGGCAAGCAGCATCAGCGTGGGCCAGGCCAGCTGCCAGCCGAGGCGTGCGGTCAACGATCCGAGCGGGGCCAGCGGGTCTGCCAGCTCGTTTGGCAGTCGGCCAAGCAGGTCTGAGAAGGTCGTGGCGACACGCCGCAGCCACAGTGGGAGGCAGGCCAGGAGCACGACAGCCGAGGCGATCCAGGCCAGGCCGTCGCTGGTGGGGAGCAGTCCGCGGCGGTGCGCCTGCTCCCGTCTCCGAGGCGTTGCGGGAAGGGTTCGGTCGGCACTCATGGTGTGGGCAGCTCCAGCCGAGATGCCTGTTCGAAGATTCGCTCGCAGCTTGCCGTCATCGCGCCGGCGAGGCCGTGCGTCCAGGTTGGGCTGCCGATCCAGAGGGCAACCAGCAGCACCGCGGCCGCGGTCCCCTGCAGCAGCCCCGTCGACGGGGAGAGCGGGATCACCCGGCAGCCGATCGTCGCTGAAACATGCCAGGCGAGGACTGCCATCATCGCAGGCAGAGCGACAGCCACGGCCAGCCGGCAGGCCATGGCAACTGCGGGAAGCAGCAGACCACTGATTCCAACGTCAAGCCATCCGGCGAGCGGCAGCGTGGCGAAGCTCTCGAGCAGCCCCGCCAACACAAGCCGGGCTCCCCCGCTGGAAACGAACGTCGCGGCAGCCGCCCACCACAGGAGGCGGGCCAGCGGGGTGGCGGCTTCGGGTGGGCCGGCGTTGTAGTCGTCTGCCCAGGAGAGCCCCGAGATGGTGCCCAGCATGCCACCGGCCCAGCCGGCAGCGGCGGTCACGCAGGCAACGCTCAGGCCGAGCATGCCTCCCAGAGAAAGCTCAGCGACGACAGCCAGCGGCAGGGCTGCGGACGGGGGGGCTGCCAGCTCGCCAGGAAGCACCCAGCACACGGCGGCGAGCGACATGGCAAACGCCAGCGCCACTCGCACAAGCAGCGGAACACCGGAGGCGAGCGGCAGCGTGCCAACGGCCACAAATCCGGCAACGCGGGCAGCGCACAGCAGGGCAACCGGAGCGGCCTCGACGACAAGGGGCGGGAGATCCATGCCTGCTCCCTTACGGAACGACCGCGGCGGTTCGCACGAGCTGCACGAGTGATTCGAGCATCCACGGCAGCATCAACACGAGCATGCCAGCCATCGCGACCAGCCGCGGCAGCTGGCCGAGTGTGGGCTCCTGCACCCCGGTTGCCGCCTGCAGGATGCCCAGCACAATCCCGACGGCAAGGCCGACGAGGAGCACAGGAGCGGCAACCATGCCAGCGGTGAGCATCGCCTCGCGGAGCATGTCGGCAAGGTCTGTCCCGGCCATGAGGATGTCTCCCTGAATACTCCGAGCATGAGAACCGACTAAACGCCGGTCGTGGAAACCCCGTCGAGGAGGCTTGTCACCACGAGGGTCCAGCCGTCCGCCATCACGAAGACCAGCAGTTTCAATGGCAGCGACACGACCGTGGGGGGCAGCATCACCAGCCCTGTTGAGACGACGAGTGTGGCAACGATGAGATCAATCAACAGAAAAGGAATCAGCAGCCGGACACCGAGGGCGAAGGCCGTCTCCAGCTCACTGACGAGAAACGCTGGCAGGAGCGTCTCCGCGGGCACGTCGTCGTAGGTGGCCACGCCCATCGCGGCGGTGGGATGCCGCTTGAGAAACATCAAAACGGTGTCGCGGTTGCCTGCCGCCTCGATCTGACGGGCCATCCAGCGACGCACCGGCAGCGAGCCCTCGTCGACGGCCGTGGCAAGGTCGGTCTCCCCCGCCTGGTAGGGCACCACCCCGGTGTGCCACGCCTCGGTCCAAATCGGCCACATCACCATCGCTGAGAGAAACAGGGCGAGCGAGGCGACGATCTGATTCGACGGCATGCCCTGGGTGCCGAGGCCTTGCCGAACAAGCGAGAGCACCACGCTGAAGCGGACGTAGCAGGTGGTCATCAGCAGGGCTGCCGGTGCAAGGCTCACCACGCCGATGGTGATCGCCGCGGAGAGCGGCCCAGCAAGGCTTCTCCCGGGAAGCAGCGTTTCCAGAAAGCCGGCCAGGCTGTCAACGGTTGCAGGGGATGCGTCGCCGTCGGCGTCTGTGCGGTCTGGCGGGCTCGTGGCGGCGGCCGGGGATGGAGTGGCCGCGGCGGTGTCGGTCGCTGCGGAGGACTCGAGCGGAGGTGCTGTTGCCAGCTGCACGAGCCCGGGCTCCTGGCCGAGGGCGACCCCAGGGCAGCCGCCCGCCAGCACGACGAGAAGGAGGTGCGTGATCAGCGAAAACAGAGCCGGCAGTCGTGTCATGCCGCTTCTTCGAGGGGCCGGGCGGTGGGCAGGGAGGAGGCCGCTGCAGGGATGGCGCGGAGGCTGCCGCGGGGCTTTCCCAGCATGCCCGCAGGACGGCAGGCCTCGGCGATGGCTTCGGTCGCCTTGGCGTCATCGAGTTCGGAAAGTGTGCTGCAGCCGGAGCTGCCCACGCTCACCAGCAGCGTCTTGGGGCCAAAGCGAACGACAGCCACTCGCTGGCCGCGGTCGAGCTGGCTGCTGCCGAGCACCTCAAAGACGTCGCGAGGAACGCCGCCACGTGGCTTCTTGCCAAACCAGCTCAGGGCCACCAGGGCAAGTACGGCAGCGATCATCGTGGCCGCGGCGGCGACCTCAAAGCCTGCCGCCGGAGCCGCTGCCTCGTCGGCACGCGGGGCCGTGTCGTCCGTCGCGAGATCGGTGAGCGTGTCGTCGCGTGGCTCGGAGAGGAGCACGGGCGCGGCCAGTGGCTGTGGCGAGAGGGCGGCGGGTGGCTCGTCAGCCGCAGCGGTGAAGCCGCTCAGCATGGCGCAGGCGAGCACTGCCGCCGCTGCTCTGGTGGTTGCCTTGACGGAATGGTCCACCACCGGTGTGCCGCGACTGTGGGCTGTCCAGTCGATCGTTGCAGCAGGTTCAGGATGGGACCGCCGCCCACCGCCGCTCCACCACAGTAGAGCGGCGAGAGCGATTCCCGCCGTTGCGAGCACGGAGAGCCAGACCTGCGACGGCACACCGGCGAGGGCGTCGATCGAGAATGCCGGAATACCCAGTTCCGAAAGGCCCGCTGCAGGATCCGCCGGCAGCTCTGGTCGTGCGGCAGACCGCAGCTCAGGCTCGCTGGATGACGCCACCGCCTCGGGCTGGAGGGACTCGTCTGGCTGCTGCCCTGCGGGCTCACGGCTGCTGGCTGAGCCCACATGAAACCGGGTGACGTTCACGCTCCGCGATTGAGGATCCGCGGTCGCAGGGAGCAGGGAAAGAACATGCTTCCGGATGCCATCCTCGGAGCCGATCGACGACGACTGCGGCACCGCCACGGCGGCATGCACGGCGAGCAGCTGACGTCCGTCGGCCAGTTGTGTGGCCATGGTGTGTGCAGAGGTCGCTGGGGAGAGGGGACGCACATCGGCAGGCGCGTTGGCGTCGGCGGCGCTCTGTTGACGCGCGGGGCGGAGGGCAGCGGCGGGTGGAGGCGCGCCGATTTCTGCCCGCACGTCGACGATCGCACCCTGCACGTAGGCCAGCGAACGACGAATCCGGTCGGCAATCCGTTCCTCAACAGCAATCCGCTCGGCCTCGGCTGGGCTGACGTCCGCCATAACAGGCTCGAGCGGGCCGGCGTAGACCAGGCCCGACCGCAGATCGGTTACGGCCACGTCTTCCGGCTGCAGTCCGGCGATGGAGGCGGCAACCAAAACTCGAATCGAGCGGGCCCGGACGTGGTCGAGCGCGGCAT
>CALCGM010000358.1 GCA_937900985.1 uncultured Planctomycetaceae bacterium
AGGCCAGCAAGGCCAGCAAGGCCAGCAAGGCCAGCAAGGCCAGCAAGAGGAATCGCCTCCGATCGAAGGGGATGACGATGCCTCGCGTGCCCGGCGAACCCGCCAGCGGCTTGAGGCTGCCCAGCGGAGGATGGAGGAGGCCGGCCGGAAACTCGAGGAAGCCAAGCGAGACGAGGCGTCGGAGGAGCAGGAACGGGCTCTCGAAGAGCTGGAGAATGCCCGGGCCGAGCTGGAGGAAATCCTTCGTCAGCTTCGCGAAGAAGAGGTCGAGCGGCTGCTCGTTCAGCTGGAAACGCGGCTCCGCAAAATGCTGCGCATGGAGCGTGGTGTGCTTGCAGGGCTGGAGCAGCTGGTGGCCGACCCCGCCGCCGGCACGCAGCGTGAGCGGGAGCTGGAGGCGGTGCGGCTGGGACGCGAGCAGCAGGCGGTGGCGGCCGAGACGATGCGGGCGTTGCTCCTGGTCCGCGACGACGGCTCCGCGGTGGCGATTCCTGAGGCGCTTGAGCAGGTGCAAGACGATGCCACGCAGGCCGCCCGAAGGCTTGAACGCAACGACACCGGAGCGAGCACGCAGGGGCTGGTCCGCGATCTGGTGGTGAGCCTCGAGGAGATTCTCGATGCGGTGGAGAAGGTGCAGCGGGAGCAGGAGCAGCAGCAACAGCAGCAAGGGCAGGGCGGGGGCCGGCCGGCAGACCCGGGCGAGCAGCCCCTGGTCGACAAGCTCTCCGAACTGAAGATGCTTCGCACGCTGCAGCTACGGATCAACGCACGCACACGGCGGTATGCCGACCTGCTCACCGAAGGCGTTGAGCGGGCCGAACAGCCAGAACTCCTCGATGCTCTCGATCGCCTCTCCAGGCGGCAGCGGAAAATCGAGCGGGCCGCCCACGACATCGTATCGGGGCGGACCGAGTAGCGGTTTCTGCGATTCGCCGGTCCGCAGCAGCGCCGGTATCATTCTGTGAGAATGGTGTTGCAGCGGTTGCGTTTCACCCATCGCCTTGAAGCGGAGGCTCACCACAGTGAACGGCATGCGATCAAGGCTCTTGCCCCTCCGCCTCAGGCTGCAGCTGGGGAGCGTCGCGGTCTGGAGCGTGTGTGCCCTGGCTTTGCCGGTGCAGGCGGTGGCTGATGATCCGGTGGCCGCATCCTCCACCGCCGATGAAGGGCTGGTGCGGCGGGCCACCTGGGAGATTCCCGCCTGGGGAGACCTCCGCACGCGGGCGCGGGCCTGGATTGAAACCCGGGCAGATGCCAGCCCTGATCCGGTGCGGCTCCAGCGGGCTCGCAGTCTCTGGCCGGCGGACGAGCCGTTTGACGATCCAACCACCGATCGGCTCGATCGCTTTGCGGCGAGCATGGCCCTGCTGGATCCACGGGCGGCGAGCCTCGTCGCGTCTGCAGAGCGGCCGGAAACGGTCGACGCCAGCTGGCTCGACGAGGCCTCGGATGAGCCAGAACTGCACGACGTGATGGCGCTCTTTCACGGCAGGCAGCTGGTGCGGCACGGCTTCTTCGATGAGGGACGAGGGCTCCTGCAGCATCTCGACGTGGAGACCGCCTGCGACCCCGCCTCGCTCCTGTTTCATCGCGCCACCTGTGAACACTGGCTGCTCGATGCGGAGTCTGGACTGGCGTCGCTCGATCGCTTGCTTGAGCAGGCCGACGCCATCCCTGTTCGCTATGAGCGGCTGGCTCGGCTGATGCAGGCAGATCTTCGGTCGCTGGAAGACGAATCGCTCGACCACATCGCCCGTCGGATGCGAGACATCACCCGACGCCTCGATCTCGGCCAGGCAGGGCCCCGCACGCAGACCGTGCAGGAGGGGGTTGTCGAATCCCTCGACAAGCTGATCGCCAAGATTGAGGAGCAGCAGCAACAGCAGGGTGAGTCTGGTGGAGCGGGCAGCGGGGCTGGCGGGAGTGGCGGGAGCCGGCCGATGGACGACAGCCGGGCCGCTGGAGGCAAAGGCCCCGGCGAGGTGGCTCGCAAGGATCTCGACGACGGAGGCGACTGGGGCGATCTGCCGCCCCACGAGCGGGAAGAGGCGCTCCAGCAGATTGCCCGTGAGTTTCCGCCTCACTATCGCGAAGTGATCGAGCACTACTTCAAACGCCTCGCCTCGGGAGAAGAGTCTCCGTGATGCGGCTGCGATTGCCTTCTTCAGTGCCCTCTCGTCAGAGCCCACAGTCGCTCTGCCGGCGGTGCGTTCTCGTGGTTGCATGGCTGCTGGTGCCGCCGCTGCAGGTCTCGGCCGAGGCGGCACCAACCTGGCGGTTTGACGGTGCCGACGGCATCAGCCGGCTCGGTGAACTTACCCGGTTCGACGCGGCGGAGATCGCCTTTTCGTCGGCCGACGGTGAGGTCGCACTGGCCGCAGCGAACGTGCGGATTGTGGAGCCTGTTGAGAAGCCGCCAGTGGCTGCGGCCCGCGTTCGTCTCTGGCTGAGCGATGGGAGTCTGCTCGCTGGTGATGCGGTCGAAACACGCGGCCGCGATCTTGTGCTTGAGGGCCAGGGGTTCTCGATCGCAGTGCCGCAGCAGGTGGTGGTGAAAACAGCCTGGGACCTCGCTGGGGACGGCGTCGACCCGCTTGATGCTGCGGCCGCTCCCGACTGGCAGTCGGCGGTGCCTCCTGAGGTCGAGAGCGACCTGATCGTGATTCGGAAGGCAGCGGAGCCCGAGCCGGTGTATCAGGCCGTGCCGTGCGCGATCCTCTCAATCGATGCTGAGCATGTGACCGTGGCACTCGATGACGACCGCATCCCCGTGAAACGCGAGCGGGTGGCGGGGCTGGTCTGGCTGAGGGCCGACAACGAAGCCCAGCCGGCCGGGCCCGTGATCGATTTTATCGGGGGGCGACTCTTCGCGACCGAGGTGCGGTATCTCGCTGAGCCGGGCGACTTTCAGGTCAACACAGCCTGGTCGAGCGATCTGGCGATTCCCGTGGCGTCCGTCCGTCGCATCGACCTGGCAGCTGGTCGCACGGTGTCGCTGGTTGCCCTGCCGCGTGAGGAAACCGGCGTTGAGCCGTTTTTTGCAGGGCTGGCGGAGCTGGAGGAGCTCGCCGATGCCTTTCAGCCACGGTTTGTCACGGCGGAGCAGGCGGCGTCGTTGAGCGAGGGCGGTCCGCTGATCCTCGTCGCGCCGAGAACGGTGATCCGCTGGAAGCTTCCCGCGGGGGTGCAGCGGCTGCGGATGCAGGCTGATGTCGAACGCCCGCAGGCCGGGGGTGGCGATCTTGTCGTGATTGTCGACGGACGAGAGCTGCTGCGTCGCGGGATTCCCGTGGAGGCAGGGAAGGCTGACCGCATCGACGTTGATGTGGCAGGGGGGCGTCGCCTCGAGCTCGTTGTCGATTTTCCTGCCGATGCTGCCGACGGCCAGTCTGGCTTGGGGCGTCTGCGTCTGCTCGATCCGAGGCTCGAGAAATGAGGACCGGCCGCGTGTGTTCTTCCGCACTCCCTGTGTTGCGATGGTGGGGGCATCCGCGTGGGCCTCTGGGGCTGGTCTGGGCAGGCGTCCTGCTGGTGGCCTGCACGGTCGTCGCAGCCCGTGCTGCGGAGGTCGACCCGGGGGTGCTGGCCGCGGAGCAGCAGAGAATCGAGGTCGTGTCTCGTATCTCCGCAGCGACGATCGCGATCTTCGCCGGAGACCAGGGCGGGGGATCCGGCGTGATCGTGACACCCGATGGCTACGCGTTCACCAACTTCCACGTGGTGCAGCCGGCCGGGCTGGCGATGCGGTGCGGCCTTGCTGATGGGGATGTTGTGGATGCGATTCTCGTCGGCCTCGACCCCACCGGCGACGTCGCCGTTGTCAAACTCGTGGGGCGGGAGACGTTTCCCTACGCGAGGCTTGCTGACAGCGACCAGGTGCGGGTGGGGGATGCCTGCTACACCGTCGGCAATCCCTTTCTCCTGGCGAGCAATCTGCAGCCGTCGGTCAGCCTGGGCATCGTGTCGGGAACCCATCGCTACCAGTTTCCTGCCGGCACGATCCTTGAATACACCGACTGCCTGCAGGTGGATGCCGCGATCAATCCGGGCAACTCCGGTGGCCCGCTGTTTGATGCCGCGGGCGACCTGATCGGCGTCAATGGCCGCGCGTCGTTTGAAAAGCGTGGACGGGTCAACGTTGGCGTGGGCTACGCGATCTCGTCCAATCAGCTCCGCAACTTCATGGGGAGCCTGCGAGGTGGCATGCTGGTCGATCACGCGACCCTCGGGGCGACCGTTGCCACGGGGGCTGACGGCAAGGTGTATGTCTCAGACATACTCGAGTCGTCTGACGCCTACCGCCGTGGGCTGCGGTATGACGACGAGATTGTGTCGCTTGCGGGCCGGCCCGTCCGCACCGTCAACGCCTTGAAGAATGTGTTGGGGATTCTGCCTGCCGGCTGGCGGGTGCCGCTGGTGTTTCGTCGCGAGGGACGGGCTGAGGAGATCATGGTGAGGCTGGCGGCGGTCCATGCCGCGGCCGAACTGGCCGAGATTGCATCGGGCCGACGCAGCAGTGGCCCGCCACCAGGACCGCCCGGCGAGGGGCCTCCGGAAGAAGAGCAGGCAGGGCCTGTGGCCAAACTGCCGGAGTCGGTGCGGGATCTCTACGAGCCAAAGATTGGCTACAGCAACTACCACTTCAGCAGGCTGGAGCGGGATCGGGTCGCGACGGCGATGGAGCGGCTGGTGGGCGATGACGATCTGGCCGGCGTCTGGGAACTCTCCGGCACGCTTGCCGACGGTCGGCCTTTCCGCATTGAGCTTTCCGATGCGTTGGCCACCATCGATCTGCCCACGGGCACGAGCCGTCTCGATCCCCAGGCGGCACTCGACCAGAGCCCCGTTCCTCCGGGGAGCGGCGGACTGCTGGCGGCCCTTGTCGTCTGGAGGCAGCTGCTCAGCCAAGGCCCTCAGTCGCTGGGCCGCACCGACTATGCAGGCACCGCTCCGGCCGCGGCCGACGCAGGCTCGTCCATCACCGGCATGCCCCTCGCGGATCTCCTCCGCAGCGATGTGGCGGGCGTGACTGCCGAGATCTTCGTCTCCAAGGCTGATGAGGCGACAGCAGGCAGGCTGCTCGGCATCGACCTCTGGGCGAGCCCTCAAGCCGACCCGTGCGAGGTCCGCTTCCAGTATGCCGAGGGCGATGCCCAAGGGGCGGCGTGGGTGCCAGCAGCCATGGAGGTGCACGTGGGCGGCGCGTTGTTCGGCCGGTTCATGATCGAGCGGTGCGTCGCCGCCGTGGCTGACAGCGACCCCGACAAACCGTCGGCCTCCGACGTCGACGCAGGGGAGGGGGCATGAGCGAGATGCGACCGCAGACGATTCCTGTGCAGAGGGTGGCCGTGACCCGCAGCTGGTTGGCCTGCCTGCTCGCTTTTGTGGTGCCGGGGCTTCTCACTGCCGACAGCCGTTGGGCCTGTGGGAGTGATGTTGTGATCGAACAGGCCGCCCGCACGGTCGTCAAGATTTATGGCGCTGGCGGGTTCCGAGGGCTCGAGGCATACCAGACGGGGTTCCTCGTGTCGTCCGAGGGCCATGTGATGACGGCCATGAGCACGGTGCTCGATTCGGAGGAGATCGACTGCGTGCTCGACGACGGTCGTCGCTTTGCAGCGAGTCTTGTGGGAATCGATCCGCGCCGTGAGATGGCCCTGCTCAAGCTTGAGGCCGAGGGCCTGCCGTTTGCGCCGCTCGATGGAGGCTCGCTTGAGGAAGGTCTTGCTCGTGCGGAGGGTGGCGAGGCAGCCGATGGCGGTCCGGAAGGCTCCAGGACGGTTGGGGCGTCAACCGGTCGTGGGCAACGACCTGCGGCCCCAGGCACCCGCGTCTACGCCCTCTCGAATCTCTTTGGCGTGGCCGTTGGCGATGAGCGGGTGAGCGTGCAGCAGGGCGTGATCGCGGCCACGGTGCCGCTGGCTGCACGGCGTGGCGCGTATGAAGCACCCTACGATGGCGATGTCTACCTCCTCGACTTTACGGTCAACAATCCAGGCTCCGCAGGCGGGCTGCTCGTCGACGTGCAGGGGCAGCCGATGGGCATGCTGGGCAAAGAACTACGCAGCACAACCGCAGGCATCTGGCTGAACTATGCCGTGCCGCTTGCGGAAGTCGCGGCGAGTTTTGACATGCTGCTGTCGGGGCGGCCCGCCGAGACTGACGCGATGGCCGACGTCCTCCCCTTCGACACGCGGCGGCTTGGCTTTCTGCTTGTGCCGGACATCCTGGAGAAGACGCCTCCCTTCGTGGAGGCGGTGCTCGAGGCATCACCTGCGGCAGCGGCAGGGCTGCGGGAAGACGACCTGCTGGTGGCCGTGGGGAGTCAGTCCGTCACGTCGTGTGCTGCGGTCGCTGAGGAGCTCGCCCGAATCGATGAGGGAGAGCCGGTCCGCGTGAGTGTGATTCGCGATGGCCGCATCGTGGATGCGGTGCTCGGGCCGAGGCCAGCCGTCGATCTGCCGGCGTTGCCAGAACCTTCCCTAGGAGAGACCCTGTGAGTTTCTCGTCGACCACGCGACGACGCGTGCTGGCGGCCGCTGTTGTCGGCTGGAATGTGGCAGCCTGTCTGTCCGGGATGGCGGTGCCATCGCGGGCCGCTGCTGCCCCCGGGCCGCTTGAGGCTGCCGAGCAGCGTGCGTTTCAGGTGGCTGCCGAGCGGGGGGCGGCCTCGACGGTGCGAATTGAGGTTGCCGGGGAGACGGGGGCTGTCGCAGACCAGGATGCCGGCGGCACATCGACGGGCCTTGTGGTGGGCAGCGAGGGCTGGATTGTCACCAGTTCGTTTGCGGTCACCGAACGGACGGTCGGCGTGATCGTGGTGCTTCCCGATGGCAGCCGGCATGCAGCCGCGGTCGTCGGCGCCGATCCTGCGAGGAAAGTCGTGCTCCTGAAGATCGACCCGCCGCGGCCGTTGGTCGAGCCGGAGGTCGCGGCCAAGGCAGACCTCCAGGTCGGCCAATGGACGCTCGGCCTTGGGAGAGCGTGGGGAGGGGAGACTCCAAGCATCGCCGTGGGCGTGCTTTCTGCAGTCGATCGCAGCTGGGGCAGGGGCGTGCAGACCGACGCGTCGATCTCTCCGGCCAACTACGGTGGCCCGTTGCTCGACATTCGCGGGCGGGTGATTGGCATGCTCGCGCCGCTGGCCGCAGAGTCTGCGGGCATGGTCACCGGCTCAGAACTCTACGACGCCGGCATCGGGTTTGCCGTTCCGCTGGAAGACATCATGGCGGTGCTGCCTCGGATGCAGGCGGGCGAAACGCTCGCGGCGGGCATCCTGGGAATCTCCTACACATCCCGCGACGTGATGACGGGCGAACCGGTGATCGCCACCAGTCATCCCGGATCGCCTGCAGCCAAGGCGGGCATTCGTGAGGGGGACCGCATCGTGGCGGTTGACGGAACGCCGGTTGGCAGGATTGCTGGTGTGCGGCACCAGCTGGCGGTCAGGTATGCCGACGAGACGGTTCGGCTGACCCTGGAACGCGGGGACAGTGATCCCCGTGAGCGGCTGACGGTCGAGGCCACGCTCGTGGACGCCCTGCCTCCCTATCGACGGCCGATGCTTGGCATCCTGCCCGTCGCGGTTCCTGAGGGAAACCCCGTGGAGGTGGCCTGGGTCTGGCCCGAGGGGCCCGCGGCACAAGCGGGGATCGCTGCTGGTGACCGCCTGGAATCACTGCAGACCACGGGTGGCCAGCCGCGTCCGATTCAGTCGGGTGAACAGCTGGCAGCCCTCCTCGCGAGCCTAGCCGTTGGCGAGGAACTCCGCCTGCAGGTTCGCCGCGGCGACGCTGTGCTCGACGTGCCTGTCCAGACTGCGGCAGCGGCGTGCCTGATTCCGCCACCAGACGCGGCGGCGGCGGCCACTCCGGCTCCGGTGAACATCGAGCCGCTAACCGCCCCCGAGGTGGCCAATCCGCCGCTCGCCGTGATTCCGGAGCTCGAGGAGGGTGTGCCGATGGGCGTGCTGATCCACTTTGGCCCACCGCGGGGGGCGGTCACGAAGGACGACGCCGAGCCCTGGCGGGTGGCGGCGGGTCGCTACGGGATTGCTGTGGTGCTGCCTGGCTCGAACGAGCCTGATCGCTGGAGCCGGGACGACCTGCCAGGCCTCGCCCGTGCGATGGAAACCCTCCGCAGTCGCGGCGCTGTCGACCCATCCAGGGTGGCTTGCAGTGGGGAGGCGGCGGGGGCAACCTTCGCCTGGCTCGCCGCCGAAACGTTTGCTGGACGGATTCGTGGCGTGGCCTTGATCGACGGCTCGATTCCCCGTCGCAGCGAGGTGCCTCAGGCGGAGCCGGGGCGGCCGCTGTCGGTGCTCTTTGGCCGACCGGCGGAAGGCTGGTTGCCCGCGGATGCCTCCCGGCAGCGGCAGGATGAGCAGCGGCTCGACGACGCCTTTGTGCCCTATGCGACGCTGCCGGAGCCGTTTGGGCCGGTGCTGCCGACCGATGACCTCTGCCGCTGGGCCGGGGCCGTCGGCATCCTCTGATGGCCAGGCCGCCAGCCCTCGAGGTGCTGCATGCCGATACCTGGCTGGTGGCGGTGCACAAGCCATCGGGGATCCCGAGTGTGCCAGCGCGGAATCCGCAGGATCCGCTGAGCGTGGCCGAGCAGCTCAGCGGGAGCCTCGGCCCGTGCGAGGCAGTGCACCGGCTCGATCGCGACACGTCGGGCGTGCTGCTGCTGGCCCGGCATCGCGAGGCTCGCGTGCAGCTGGGCCGATCGTTTGAACATGGTCGTGTCGCCAAACGCTATCTGGCGATCTGCCGCGGTCGCCCCGCTCGTGCCGCAGGCGACCTGCACCTTCCGCTTGCTCCCGATCTGGCCAGCCCGCCTCGGCAGCGTGTCGATCCCGTTCACGGGCGGCGGTCGCACACCCGCTGGCGACTGCTGGCGGTCGAGCAGGTCGACGGTGAGCATCGCTCGCTGTTGGAGCTCGAACCACAGACCGGGCGGTCGCATCAGCTGCGAGTGCACCTGGCATGGATCGGGCTGCCGATTCTGGGCGACCGGCTCTATGACAAACGGCTGCCGGCATCCCCTCCACGGCTCGCCCTGCATGCCGCCTGGATCGCGGTTCCCCATCCTGCCGACGGCCAGCCGGTCGCGTTGCTGGACGATCGGGCCGACCTGCCTGCGCCGCCCCTGTTGGCAACGGCCATCGACCGTTGGATGGCTGGTCAGGCGGCGGTGTCGCCGGGCCGCATGGCAGAGCTTCGCACCTTCGACCAGTAGCGGGAGAAGCGACCAAGATCCTTGACTCGACGGGGATCGACCAGCTGCGGGCCGGCGATCACCTCGACGCTGCCCGCCGCCGCAAGTTCTGTGGCGGATTGCCGAACGAAAGGGCAGGGGGTGGCGGCAACGGCGATGCTGTTGGCCTGATGGCGACCAACGGCCTCGGCAACGCCGGCAGCAGTGGGGCCAACACCGAGATCGAGGCAGCCGATCTCGGCCAGGCATTCCAGGATGAACCGCAGACGCAGCCGACTGGGCCGTTCGCGGGCCAGCCAGGCGGGATCGATCAGAAACACACGCGGGGCTGCCGGATGGGCCGCGGCAGCGGGGCTCGTTTCTGCCAGCGAGTCGAGCGTCAGCCAGACCAGCGAATCCGCGGTGTCTCGCGTCGCTGAGGCCGACGCAGTCAGCCAATCTGGTGCGGGCTCAATGGTGAGCCGTGGACGCTCAGCCGGCATGCCGGTGAACCAGGCTGCGGTGAGATCCTCGTAGCTTCCTTCGAGGTCACAGTGGCCCGCCAGCGGGCAGGCCTGGCAGAAGCAGCCGTTGCTGAATCGCTCCAGGGTGTCGCGGTTGAAGAGGTAGGGCTTTGCGGAAAACGTGCCAGCCACCCACTGCCAGGACAGTGTGTTGCTGGCCGGATCGGCGTCGAGCAGATGGGAGAGAAACCAGGCAGCCCCGGCCTGCCACCGCACGCCACGGGCGTGGACGAGCCAAGACGCGAGCCACATGCGGGCGTGGTTGTGCAGGAAGCCCGTGCCATGCAGCTGCCGCACCCAGGCATCCACGCAGGCCATGCCGGTGGTGGCGGTCAGCACATCGTCGGGAACCCGATCGCGTGGAGCGTGTCGGGAGATCGCGGCAGCCGGCTCCAGGTCGTGGAAGATCTGCTCGCCAAGGCTGGCATACACCCGCTGCCAGTAGTCTCGCCAGGCAAGTTCCGAGACGAGTTTTTCCGCCTCTGCCGGCTGAGCCACTCGGCTGATGGCCAGGTCCCGCACCTCCGCCGTTGAGAGCACCCCGTGCCGAAGCCACGGAGAGAGCCGCGTGATGGCTCCGTCGAGCTGGTTTCGTGTGCGGGCATAGGCTGCGGGGTCGAGAGCGGAGGTGGCTTCCAGGGCTGCCGCGCGGCCACCACGGCGAACCGGCCGAGGTTCGCTGCACGGCCGACCGGGTGGCAGCAGGAGCCAAGGCTCGAGGGCGGAGAGCATTGTGGCCACCCACGCGTCGCCCCGCACCGCTGGCGGCTCATGGCCAGCACGACTGCTGGCACGGTGAAGCCAGACGACGCCGTTCTCGGCGGTGCGATGGAGCCTGGGGTTCATCGGAGGCTCCGGCCTGCTGTTGTGATCAGTCATTGCTTCTGGTCTCGCGTTGTCTGCGCAGAGAGTGGGCAGTGCGTGCCTGCTCTCCGGGCGGATGGGGTGCCTGCGGTGCTCGCTTGTCGGGTCGCATGCCTGGTTGCATCAACTTTTTTTCACAGCAAAACGCCTCCTTTTTTGGGATTTCTAGGACCGTGCCGCCGCGGCGGGAGAGGTCTTGCAAACGAACGGCACGCGGTTTGCAAAATGATCCTCCGGCGGATCTTCACCGCGGAAGGAGTCTGCGGTCCGAGGACATCGGCACAGCGGAGGTGCGCGATCTTTTCCTTCTGGAGACAACGTAGTCATGTCAATCTTTTCTGCGGACACAGGGTCCGGTCGCGGGTGGCTGTTGCTCGCGTTGAGTGCGGTTTGTGTGGTGGGGCTGTGCGGTTCGGCCGGGGTTTCATCGGCACAGGAAGACGGCGAGCCTGCAGAGGCTGCCGTTGAGGAGTCTGCGGAAGCAGCCCCTGAAGAGGCGGCTGCCGAAGAGGAAGCAAACCCCCTTGGCTGGAATGAAGGTGATCCGGTCGACAGCCTGTCCTACGACGATGCCAATGACTATGCGATCAACACCCTGATCATGTTCATCTGTGCGGTGCTCGTGATCTTTATGCAGGCCGGCTTCGCGATGGTGGAGATCGGCCTCAACTCCGCAAAGAATGCCGTCAACATTCTCTCGAAGAACGTGATGGACTTCTGCGTGGGGGTGCTGCTGTTCCTCTTCGTCGGCTACTCGCTGATGTATCCAGGGGAGTGGATCTCAGACGGCTATCTTGGCATGCCTTCGGCGTTTGTTAGCCGTGACGCCCAGGTCACCGAGGTGGATGGTGTTGAAGTCTGGGCGGCTCCGCCGGCCTACAGCGATGGCGCCTACGCTGCCAACGCGGCCGACTTCCTCTTCCAGGTCGCATTTGCGGCAACCGCTGCGACGATCGTCTCCGGTGCCGTGGCCGGACGTCTCAAGTTCAGCGGCTATCTCGTCTACACCGCGATCCTGACCGGGTTTATCTATCCGATCAGCGGCTCGTGGAAATGGGGCGGCGGATGGCTCGACCAGATGGGCTTTCAGGACTTCGCTGGCAGCGTGGTGGTCCATGCTGTCGGTGGCTTTGCCGGCCTGATCGGTGCCATCTTCCTCGGACCGAGGATGGGACGCTTCTCGTCGAGCGGCAAGAGCGTGCCGATTCCCGGCCACAACCTCTCGCTGGCAGCCCTTGGCGTGTTCATCCTGCTGGTGGGCTGGTATGGCTTCAATCCAGGCAGCCAGCTGACCTACTCCGGAGCCCTCAACGCTGAGGCAACGGCCTACATCGCCCTCACAACGACGATCGCTGCGGCCGCTGGTGCCATGGTGGCGATGCTCGTGGGCTGGGGCATGTTTGGCAAGCCTGACCTCACGATGGCTCTCAACGGCGTGCTCGGCGGCCTTGTCGCCATCACCGCCAACTGCGATCGCGTCTCTGAGCCTGAGTCGCTGATCATCGGTGGTGTGGGTGGTCTGCTCGTCGTGCTCGGCATCCTCTTGCTCGACAAGCTGATGATCGACGACCCCGTCGGTGCCTGGCCTGTGCACGGCCTGTGTGGCGTCTGGGGTGGACTCGCGACCGGCATCTTTGGCGACCTGCCCGACGGCGTGGGCTCGGTTGGTGAGTTCTTCACCATCCAGCTGATCTCCACGGCAGCCATTGTCGGCTGGACGGTCGTCACGATGGCCATCGTGTTCGGCGTCCTCAAGGCGATCGGCATGCTGCGAGTCAGCCCGCAAGAAGAGCAGGACGGCCTCGACATCCACGAGCACGGCCTGCGTGCCTACCCCGACCAGTGGGTCGCCTCGAGCGACTTCTCGGTCACCGCTGCTGGTCGTTGATCCAGCACGACAACCTGTTTTTCCCGGCCTGACCGGCCGGGGGCCAAGCCAGAAGGATGCCCCAATGGCTTGGGTGGGCACTCCGCCTAGCCCGCCCAGGCCGGGGCATTCTTCATTTGGTTTTTGGCCTTGGCCCTTGCGGCCTCAGGAATCTTGTCAGACGTTCGCTTGTGGCTGATGTTCCCTGCCGACTATCGTGTGGTCGAAGGAGATCCACACCGTGAAACTGATCATCGCCATCGTCCAGCCGGCCAAACTTGAGGCGGTCAAGCAGGCCCTCACCGACGTCGAAGTCTTTCGGCTCACCGTGATGGACGTGCAGGG
>CALCGM010000359.1 GCA_937900985.1 uncultured Planctomycetaceae bacterium
TGCATGACACAAGAAAAGGGAATCACGCCTCCGCCGAAAACCCTGGTGGCAAGCCTCGCTCATCTCGGCCCGGGCATCATCCTGGCAAGCTCGATCGTCGGCAGCGGGGAGCTGATCGCCACGACCACCGTCGGAGCTGAGGCAGGATTTGCCTTGCTGTGGCTGATTGTGATCGGCTGCGGCATCAAGGTTGCGGCCCAGGTCGAAATCGGCCGCAACACGATCACCTGGGGCCGCACACCACTGGCTGCCTTCGACCGTGTTCCCGGCCCCCGGATCGCCGGCCGCAACTGGATCTACTGGGGCTGGGTGGTGATGACGCTGCTGATCGTCGTGCAGCAGGGTGGGATCGTGGCGGGCGTTGCCCAGTCGCTTGCAGCCGGGCTCCCGATCACCAGCGACGGCCGCGGCTACAACGAGGCACGAAACGCGATCGCCGCTGCGGAGGTGGAGGCGGCCGTGGCCGCCCGACAGGTCGGGCCAGGCGTGGTGTCGCCCGAGGCTCAAGCGACTGCCGACGCTGCCCGCGAGCGACTGGCCTCGCTGAAGGATGCCGCAGCCGACCTTCCGGTCCCTCACGACACGGCGATCTGGACCGTGACCGCCGGCGTGGTCACGGCCGTGCTGCTGGCTGTCAGCCAGTACTGGCTGATTGAACGCGTCTCGATCCTCTTGGTCGGCACCTTCACGCTGATGACCGTGCTGGCCGTGATCCTCCTCCAGGCCGACCCCACCTGGGCCATCTCGTCGGCTGAGCTGATCAGCGGGGTGGTCCCGTCGCTGCCACCTGAAACCGATGGCCGCTCGCCGCTGACCACGGCGCTGGCTGCCCTGGGCATCATCGGCGTGGGGGCAAGCGAGCTGATGTTCTATCCCTACTGGTGCCTGGAGAAGGGCTACGGGACGGCGATCGGCCCCCGCAACGAGTCGCAGGCCTGGACCTCCCGGGCCCGCGGATGGCTGCGGGTGATGCAGCTGGATGCCTGGGGCTCAATGGTGGTCTACACGGTCGTCACGATCGCCTTCTACCTGCTCGGCGCAGCGACACTGGGCCGCCTCGGCCTGCGGCCCGAGGGGAGCGAAATGGTCCGCACGCTCGGGCAGATGTATGTGCCGATCTTCGGCGAGTGGGTTCGCGAGGTGTTTCTGCTCGGGGCCTTCGCCGTGCTCTACTCAACCTTCTTCGTGGCGGCCGCGGGCAACGCCCGGCTGGTCACCGACGGCCTGACCCTTGCTGGCCGCCTCCCCGACACGCCCGCCAGCCGCCGCACCTGGGTCGGCCGCCTCTCGATGGCCTGGGCGCTCGTGGCCACGGGCCTGGCCCTCTTCTTCCAAAACCCCGTAGCGATGGTACTCGCCAGTGGGATCGCCCAGGCGATCATGCTCGCCGCCATCGCGGTCGCCGTGCTCTTCTTTCGCTACCGCGACCTCGACCCACGGCTGCTGCCGACCCGCGCATGGGATCTCCTGCTGTGGATCTCTGCGATCGGCTTCTTGATCATCGGCGGCTGGACGATCTGGCAGAAGCTCGGCGACGTGGTCACTGGCCTTACCGGCTGAAGCCCCGGCACCGCAAGCACCGAAACCGGCAGGCCACCCGACACATGTGAAACACAACGCATCACAGACTCTCCTCAGGGTTGCTGCCTCGGGCCAATCGCTCAGCGTCACGACCGCTGAACTTCCAAAACAGACCCGGGTGAATCAGGAACTCACAGAAGGTTGAGGTCAGCAGGCCGCCGAGGATCACCGTGGCGACGGGATAGAGAATCTCCCGGCCCGGCTCCTGACCGCCGAGCACCAGCGGCACCAGGCCGATGCCTGCCGTCAGGGCGGTCATTAGCACCGGCGCAAGCCGCTCGAGGCTGCCCCGCAGGATCATCTCGCGGGAGAAGCTCTCTCCCTCCTCCTGCATCAGATGGAAGTAGTGGGTGACCAGCAGGATCCCGTTGCGGACGGCGATGCCGCCGAGCGAGATGAAGCCCACCAGGCTCGCCACCGTCAGCGGCTGCCCGGTGACCACCAGGGCAATCGCCCCGCCGATAAAGGCCGTCGGCAGGGCGTTGAGCAGCTGCAGCACAATCCGCACCGAGGGATAGAGCAGCAGCAGCACCACAAACACCCCCACCACCGACGCTCCCGCAAGCAACAGGATCTGCTGCGTGGCCCGCTGCTGGCTCTCAAACTGCCCGCCGTATTCCAGGAAGCTCCCAGTCGGCAGCGACACCTCCGCGGCCACCTTCACCTTGATCGCCTCCACAGCGGTGGCCAGATCGCGGCCCTGCGTATTGCAGCGAACAACGATCCGGCGGCGGGCGTTTTCACGGTTGACGGAGTTGGGACCGAGGCCCGACGAGATGTCGGCCAGCTCCCCAAGCTCGATCTGGCCCCGCCGCTGGGGCAGATCCACCCGCAGCCGGCTAAGGCCCGAGACATCGGTGCGGGCCTCTTCCTCAAGCCGCACCAGCAGATCAAACCGCCGCTGCCCCTCGAGCACCTGCGAAACGACTGTGCCCTGCAGGGCCGTCTCGAGCATGTGGGCGACCGCCTCGCGGGTCAGACCATGAAAGGCGAGATCGTCGGGCCGCAGCCGAATGTGCAGCTCCTCAGTCCGCTGCATCGGCTCGACCACCGGCGGCGTGATCCCCGGCAGGGGCTCGATCGCCCGCTTGATGGCGTCGGCGGTTCGCACCAGGTCGTCGAGATCGTCACCGTAGACCTTGATCGCGATCTGGGCATACACGCCCGAAACCATGTGGCTGATCAGGTGGGCCAGGGGCTGCTCCACCTCGATCGACACGCCGGGCACGTCGCTGCCGAGATCCTCCAGCAGCTCCTCGATGATCGCTTCGCGATGGCGGCCGCTCGCTGGGTTGATGCTGAGGATGTATTCGCCGGCATTCACCGGCGCCGCATGCTCATCCATCTCGGCCCGGCCGGTGCGGCGGACAAAGTTGAGAATCTCGCCGTCTGGCTGGTCGGGCGAGACCTGCATCGACCGCAGCTTGGCATCGATGATGCCAGAGACGCTGTTGGAGGCCTCCAGCGAAGATCCCGGCGGCAGCGTGACATTGACCTGCACGCTGCCCTCATCAAAGGGAGGCAGGAAGTCGCGGCCGAGGCTTGCCAGCTGCCAGCCCGCCACCGCAACGCCCGCCCAGCTGGCCACCAGCAGCAGCCCCGGCGCCGCCATGCTCAGCCGGATCAGCGGCGAGGCGAGGGCCTTGAGCAGCCGCAGCAGCAGGCCGTCGTGCGAGCGATGGGTGGAAGGAGCGTTGGGGAGGAGATACGACGAGAGCGCCGGCGTGACCGTCAGCGAGACGACCAGCGACGCGAGGATCGACACGATGTAGGCCACCCCCAGCGGGGCAAACAGCCGCCCTTCGATGCCGGAGAGGGCAAACAGCGGCAGAAAGACGAGGATCACGACCGCCGTGCCAAACACGATCGCCCCGCGAATCTCGCGACTCGCCTCATAGACCACTCGCAGGGCTGGCAACGGCTCGGCCCGCTGGTTGTTCTCGCTTAAGCGGCGGAAGATGTTTTCCACGTCAACGATCGCGTCGTCGACCAGCTCGCCCATCGCGACGGCGATCCCGCCGAGGGTCATCACGTTGATCGAGAGCGTGGCCCCGGTCAGCCAGCTCGCCAGCCGGAAGACCAGCGTCGTGATCACCAGCGAGAGCGGGATCGCTGTGAGCGTGATGAAGGTCGTGCGGAGGTTGACGAGAAACGCAAACAGCACGATCACCACCAACACCGCCCCGATCACCAGCGCCTCAGCGACATTGAAGATGCCGCGGTCGATAAAGTTTTTCAGCCGGAAGAGCTCGGAGTTGACGACGATCATCGCCGGCAGGGCCGCCTCTGCCTCGGCGAAAGCCTCCTCGATGGCGTCGGTCAGCGCTCGCGTGTCGACATGCGGCTGCTTGGCGATCGTGAAGACCACGCCGGGCCGGCCGTTGACCGCGGCATCGCCACGCTTGAACTCCGGCCCTTCGACAACCTCAGCCACCTGGGCCAGGAGGATCGGCCGCTTGGCGGGCACGGCGATCGGCACCTGCCGCAGCTGGGCGATCACCTGCTCCGGGTCGGGCCCGAGCCGACCAAGGATCCGGATCGGTCGCTCGCTCTCCCCCTCCACGGCGAAGCCACCGCTGGTGTTGATGTTGCTTGCCCGCAGAGCCCCTTCCACCATCGGCAGCGACACACCGTATTCGATCATCGCCGCCGGATCAGCGAGGATCTGATACTGCTTCCGCTCCCCTCCCTGCACAAACACCTCAGCCACGCCGGGGATCTTGAGGAGCCGCCGCCGGATCACCCAGTCGGCCAGCGTTCGCAGCCGCATCGCCTGCTGCAGCGGCGTGGGAAAGAGCAGCTCACGGGTCTGCCCGTCGAGCCTGATCGTCGCTCCCCGGGGCCGCTCCCCCGAGGCATCCGCAAAGCCCGCATCTGCGGGGTCGATCCAGGCGACCTGATCGATGGCCAGTTCCTCCCAGCTCTCGACGCGGTGCCTGTCGCCAACCCGCCAGACGCGAATCGCGTCGGCCGCTGCCTCGTCGGTGGTGCACTCGGCGAGCAGCTGAGTGCCTGGCAACGGCTCGAGCACGCCACCCCGCGGCCCCTCCTGCCGATACACGCCGGCGATCACAATCTGGCCCATGATCGAGGCCGTGGGGGTCATCTGCGGCCGGATGCCCGCCGGCAGGGTTTCCGCGAGCGTGGCCAGCCGCTCCTGCACCGTCTGCCGTGCCGCCCGCACATCGACCGTCCAGCCAAACTCCACGTAGATCACCGTCAGCCCCGCGGTCGACTGGCTGCGGACCGCCTCCACGCCGTTGGCTCCCAAGAGCGCGATCTCAATCGGCTGGGTGACGAGCGTCTCCACCTCCTCCGTCGCCAGCCCTCGGCACTCGGTGATGATCACCACCCGGGGCCGGTCGAGATCGGGAAAGACGTCGACCGGCAGCTGCGTGGCCAGGAGGCCGCCATAGATCAGCAGCGCCATGCTGGCGATCACCACCAGCAGCCGCGACCGCAGCGAGAAACGAATGACAGCGTCAAGCATGGGGGCCTCAGTGCGGCTCGTGAACGGTGCCGTCGGCGTGCACATGCATGCCGGCGGGAGCGCCGTCGTCGGCCTGCGCTTCAAGCACACGGTTGAGCGAGGCCGCTGCCGACTGGGCCACAAACCACCCCGGAGCCAGGCTGCCGTCGTTGGCCACAATCGCGTTCACACGATCGGCATGCAGCAGGTGCACCGGCAATCGATCGAAGAGATCGCCGTTTTGCCGAAACACGAAAGCATCCGGCCCCTCGCGGACGACCGCTTCCGCCGGCAGCACAAACACGTCGCTGAGCTGCTCCACCGGCACCAGCAGCCGCACCCGCTGGCCCGGCCGCAGCCGCCAGACGACAAACTGCTCACCCTCGCGGTCATAGGATTTCGACTGGTTGGTCAGCGGCACAAAGAAGTCGAAGGTGCGGCTGGCCGGATCGATCGTGTTGGCAACATGCCGGATGCGAAAGCCTTCTGGCAGCGGCTCCCAGCCAGCCGGATCGTCTTCAGCAAACTCCAGCTGCACCGGCCAGGCCTCGCGGGTCGCCCGTTCGATCGCCGCCGCCTCGCCTTTAAACGCATGCCCCACCGCATACAGCAGCCGGTGGTTGGCCAGTGTGGCCAGCAGCTGCCCGGCCTGCACCTGGCTGCCAAGCTCCACCGAGAGCTCCTGCACCTCAGCACTCGAGGCCGCGACGGGCACCATCGCCGCCGATCCATCGGCAGCCGGTGCTTCCACGACGGCCTCATCCGGCGGAGGCGGTGCGACGATCTCCACCGTAGAGACAAACTGCCCCACCGCCACCTGCTCGATCTGCTCGGGCGTCAGCCCGCGGGTGAGCAGGTCTTGCCGAGCTGATGTGATCGCAGCCTGCAGCCGCCGCTGCTGCTGGTCGATGTCGATCAGCCGGGCCCCGGGGATCGCGGTGCCGAGCTGCTCAAGCCGCTGCCGCTTCTCCTGCTCAAGCTGCAGGTCACGTGTTGCCTTAAAGAGCTCCGACTGCGCGTCTTGGAGGTAGTCGCTCAACAGCCGCAGCGTGAACAGTGGCTCGCCGGGCTCCACCGTATCGCCGGGGTAGGCATGAATCTTGGTCACCACGCCGACAACCGGCGAGGTCACCCCCTGATCCGAGATGCCGGGCCGGTCGGTGATCGTGCCGGGAATGGTGATCGTCCGCCAGCCGCTTCGCAGCCGCAGCGGCTTGGCAATCAGCCCCAGGTTGCGGCGCGCCTGCCTGCTCAGCTCCACCACCTCACGGGCAGACGTCGCGTCGTGGTCGTGGTCGTGGTCTTCGTCGTGATCGTGATCGTGGGCATGTTCGTGGTCGTGGGCCGGGGCGTTCGTCGGCCCTCCGCCAGGGACGACAGAAGGGAGCCAGCGGTCTCGACTGAGAGCCGCGGCAGCCACGAGGCCAGCGAAGGCAGCGAACACCAGCAGCGGTTTGACGACGCGCATCACGACACATCCACAGGACACAGGAAGGAGAGAGCAGCACAGGGGGCTGCGGTGTGCTGCCGCACAGAACGCCACGGCACAACGGACCCTGTCGAGCAGGCATCACCGCGAAGACACACCGCGAGAAGCGCCGGTGGTTTCTCAGATTCTCAGCACGTGCGGCCGAAGATCGCGGACAGACCCCACGGCATCCGCCGCCTCACGGGCGACCCGCCGCTGTAGCCCGGCTTCACGCGGCGGGCAGGCCAGCCCATCAGCCATCGCAACCACGTCTCGGCTGAGCTCGAGCGGCGCCGTGCTCTCTGCCGAACCGCCCCGCCCAGCCGCCGCAGCCCCCGCATCCCCTTCAAAACAGCCGCCTGAGCCCGGCGGATGCTGATGGCCGTCGTGCTGATGCTGATGGCTGTCAGACGCAGCCGCTTCGCTCCTCGCCGCACGGCAGGCGTGGCCGTGCACCGCCGTCGACGACCGCAACTCCGAGCCCGCATGCGAATGCCCGTGATGGGCGTGGTGAGCGCGATGCCGATGATGAGCGGCACGAGCGTGATCAGCTCCACCGTGCATCGCAGGCCGGTGGTCGTCGTGGCATCCGTGGGAATGCTCGTGGCCATCGCGATGCCACTCGGCAGGCCCGTGCTCATCCCCATGGCAGTGCGGCAGCACAAACCCAGTCGCAAACAACTGAGCAAACACGACCGCACAAGCGGCCAGTCGGCGGCAGCGGATG
>CALCGM010000360.1 GCA_937900985.1 uncultured Planctomycetaceae bacterium
CGAAGGCGGCGACTACGAACCACATTGGGCGTTTGTGGCTCCGGCGAGGCCGCCCCTGCCGGCTGTGCAGCGGGCCGACTGGATTCGCAACCCGATCGACGCCTTCGTGCTTGAGAAGATCGAAGCCGCGGGCCTTGCCCCCTCACCGGAGGCCGACCGGGCCACCCTGATCCGTCGGCTCTCGCTCGATCTTATCGGCCTGCCACCAACGCCTGCCGACGTCGATGCCTTTGTGGCCGATGACGACCCTGCCGCCTACGAGCAGCTCGTCGAGCGGCTGCTGGCGAGCCCGCACTACGGCGAACGGATGGCGCTGCCCTGGCTCGACGCCGCCCGCTACGCCGACTCCAACGGCTTTCAGCAGGACGGCGACACCTGGCAGTGGATCTGGCGAGACTGGGTGGTGACCGCCCTCAACGCCGACATGCCGTTTGATCGGTTTTCCATCGAGCAGCTCGCCGGCGACCTCGTGCCGGACGCAACCACCGAGCAGAAGGTCGCCAGCGGCTTCAACCGCAACCATCTGCTCAATGGCGAAGGCGGAGCGATCCCCGAAGAGCAGCGGTTTGTCAATCTTTTTGACCGCGTCGACACGACCAGCACCACCTGGCTCGGCCTGACGATGGCCTGCGCCCAGTGCCACGACCACAAGTACGACCCTGCCACCAGGGTCGACTACTACCGCATGCTCGACCTCTTCAACCGCGTGCCGGAATCGGGCACGCCGAGCTACTTCTCGTCGCGTGTGCGGGTTGCCCCGCCGCTGATTGAGCTGCCGACTGAGGAAAACACCGCCAGGATCGCAGAGTTTGAAACCCGCATCGCAGCGCTCGACGCTGAGATCGCCCCGGTTGCCAACGTCGCCTTTGCGGCCTGGAAGAAGGGGGTGCTGGCCGACGGCAGCCCCGCGGATGCTGGCCTTCCCGATGAGCTTGGCACACTGCTGGCTGTGCCGGAGGCCGAGCGAAGCGACGAGCAAAAGGCCACGATCGACGCCCAGCTGCGAGCCCACTTCGACAAGGCCGTTCGGCCGGAGACGATCGGCGAGCTGCCAGCCGCCAAGAGCCTCGCCGACACCCGACAGCAGCTCGACAGCTACCGCAAGGATCAGATTCCTCGCGTGATGGTGATGAGCGACGACCAGCCACGCGAGACCCGCGTGCTCGACCGAGGCGAGTATCTCTCGCCGATTGGCGATGTGCTCAGCTTCGAGCCGCCCGCCTTCCTGCCGCCGCTCCCCGACGGAGCCCCCCGCAACCGGCTGGGCTTTGCCGAGTGGCTCTTCCAGCCGGAGCATCCGCTGACCGCACGCGTGCAGGTCAACCGCATGTGGCAGATGTTTTTCGGCACTGGCCTGGTGAAGACGACCGAAGACATGGGCGTGCAGAGTGAGTATCCACTCCATAAGGACCTGCTCGACTGGCTGGCGGTGGAGTTTCGCGAGGCCGGCTGGAGCACCAAGGCGATGCACCGGCTGCTCGTGATGAGTGCCACCTACCGGCAGGCCAGTCGGGTGACGCCCGAGCTCCTGGCAGCCGACCCCGAGAACCGGCTGCATGCCCGCGGCAGTCGCTTTCGCCTGCCGTCGATGCTGCTGCGGGATGCAGCGTTGGCAGCGGCGGGGCTGCTGGAGCCGACGGTTGGCGGACGGCCCGTCTATCCCTACCAGCCCGATGCGATCTGGGAGTCGCTGGCGATCACCAAAGAGCGAGACTTCACCTACCCAGCCTCGCACGGCAGCGACCTCTACCGCCGCAGCCTCTACACCTTCTGGCGGCGAACGGTCGCTCCGGCCAACATGTTCGACACCGCCAACCGCCGCACCTGCACCGTGCGGGCGAGCCACACGAGCACGCCGCTCCATGCCCTCACCACACTCAACGATCCCACCTGGGTGGAGGCCGCCCGCGTGCTCGCCGAGCGGGTGATGCTCGCCCACGACACCACGGCCGCGCAGCTCACCGCCGCCTTCCGTCTGATGCTCAGCCGCAGCCCGGCCGACGACGACCTGGCCACGCTGGCTTCCGCCCTCGAGCGTCAGGCCGAGCTCTACCGGGCCGACCCGGAGCTGGCTGCTGCCCTGCTCGCCGTTGGCGAAAGCCCTCGCGATGAAACCCTCAACCCATCCGACCACGCCGCCCTCACCGCCGTCTGCCTCGCAATCCTCAATCTCGATGAAGCACTGACCCGCGAGTGACACCCACGCAGCGTCGCCACAAAGCCAAGGGAGACGGACGCCAATCAACACCCAACAGAAGCCGATTGCAGCTCCTGCCACCTTGTCAACGAAATCCGCATGAACACCCAACACATCACCCACTCCCTCTGGCACGACACAGCCGCCCTCCGTGCCCGCGCGACCCGCCGGCAGCTGTTCGGCTCGACCGCCTCCGGCATTGGCTCCCTGGCCCTGGCCTCGCTGCTGGCGGGGGATGCCCGCAGCGGCCTGACGAGCGCCACCGAAGCGGTGGTGCCCGGCCTGGCCGGCCTCCCGCACCACGAGCCGAAGGCCAAGCGGGTGGTGATGCTCTGGCAGGGAGGCGGTCCGTCGCATGTGGACCTCTTCGACCCCAAGCCGGTGATCCGCGAGCGGGCCGGCGAAGACATCCCGGCAAGCATCCGCGGGGCGACGCGGCTCTCCACCATGTCGAGCGGCTACGCCAAGTGGCCATGCGTGCCGTCGATCAAGCCGTTTAAGAAATACGGCAAGGCCGGCATCGAGATGAGCGAGCTGCTGCCGGCGATCGGCGGCATCGCCGACGAGCTCTGCCTGGTGCGAAGCATGCACACCGAGGCGGTCAACCATGCGCCCGGTGTGACGTTTTTTATGACCGGGAGCCAGGTGCCGGGCCGGCCGAGCATGGGAGCCTGGCTGAGCTACGGCCTTGGCTGCGAGACCGAGAACCTGCCGGCGTTTGTGGTGATGACCTCGTCAGACAAGGAGAAGACCTGCGGCCAGCTCTTCTTCGACTACTACTGGGGCAGCGGGTTTCTCTCCAGCCGCTATCAGGGCGTGAAGTTTCGCAACACCGGCGACCCCGTGCCGTATCTCGCCAACCCGCCGGGCATCAGCCGCGAGGGGCGGCGGCGGCTGCTCGACGACCTTGCCGCGATGAATGCTGCCCATCTCGCCGAGGCAGGCGATCCCGAAATCGACACCCGCATCGCCCAGTATGAGATGGCCTACCGCATGCAGGCGAGCGTGCCAGAACTCGTCGACTTCTCCGATGAGCCGCAGTATGTGCTCGACCGCTACGGGCCCGATGTCCACACCAAGGGAAGCTTCGCCTACAACTGCCTGGTCACGCGACGGCTGCTGGAGCGGGGCGTGCGGTTCGTGCAGCTGATGCACGCCGGCTGGGATCAGCACAGCAACCTGTTTACGCATCTAGAGGTGCAGTGCCGCGACACGCAGGGCCCGTCGGCCGCGCTCGTGCTCGACCTCAAGGAGCGGGGCATGCTCGACGACACGCTCGTGGCCTGGGGTGGAGAGTTTGGCCGCACCCCCTTTGGTCAGGGCGATCCGGCCAGTCCCAAGGGCCGCGACCACTTCGGCCGGGCGTTTAGCTGGTGGCTCGCCGGCGGCGGCGTGAAGCCCGGCCACGTCTACGGCGCGACCGACGACTACGCCTGGAACATCACGGCCGACCCCGTCCATGTGCACGACATGCAGGCCACGATCATGCACCTCGCCGGCATCGACCACGAGCGGCTCACCTTCCGCTACCAGGGCCGCCAGTTCCGCCTCACCGA
>CALCGM010000361.1 GCA_937900985.1 uncultured Planctomycetaceae bacterium
TGTCGACGATCAGGCCAAACTGCTGCCCACGGTCGCTGACAACGACGACCGGCAGCGGGTCGCTCGGCGGCCCAGCCGAAGGGATCTCAAGGATCTGGGAGGCCATCACCAAGCCGATCGAGATGCCGTCACGGTCGAAGTACTGCCGGCCCTCCACCGTCCGCAGCTCGCTGTGGCGGCAGTGGATGATCTGGTCGATGCGGGTGAGGGGAAAGGCGTAGGGCTCGCCGCCGATTTCCACAAGCAGGGCCCGAATCACCGACATTGTGATCGGGAGCTGCAGGGTGAAGGTCGTCTGCCATCCCGGTTGCGTGGCGATCCGGACACTGCCGCCAACGGCCTTGACCATGCTCTGCACAACATCAAGCCCGACACCGCGGCCGGAGATTTCCGTGACGGCGTCTTTGGTGGAAAAGCCCGGCAGGAAAAGAAACTCCAGCAGCTCCATCTCGGAAAGCTGGTCGGCCACGGCCCGGGCCACCAGGCCTCGATCGACAGCCCGGCTCCGCAGGGCGTCGACATCAATCCCCCGGCCGTCGTCGACCAGCGTGATGTTGAGCATGCCAGCCCGATGACGGGCTTCGAGCCGAATCGAGCCCACCGGAGGCTTGCCCGCCGCCTCCCGCTCGGGCGGTGTTTCCAGGCCGTGGTCGAGCGCGTTGCGAATCAGGTGGGAGAGCGGCGCCTCGAGTTTGTCGAGGATGTCGCGATCCACCCCGGTCTGATCGCCATGCACCTCGAAGCGAACCTGCTTGCCGAGCTGCCGAGCCAGATCGCGAACGAGCCGGGGAAAGCCGCGGATGCCATCGGCAAGCGGCCGCATCCGGCTTTTGATCACCTCGTGATGCAGGCGGTTGGAGAGGTCTTCGTTGCGGCGGGCAAAGGCCTCAAACTCCTCAACGCGGTCAGTGAATCGCGCGAGATGATCCTCGGAGGCAGCGCGGGCGCGAGCCATCAGTTCCAGGTCGGCAGCCGGCAGGATCGTGTCGCCCGTCCGCAGCCTCTCCTCAAGAGCCGAGAGCTGATCGCAGAGCTCCATCTGGCGGCCACGCAGGTGCACCATCGAGTCGACAAAGGGTCGCAGCTGACGGGCTTCGACGAGAGATTCGCCGGCCAGGCCAACCAGACGCGTCAGGCTGTCGGCCGACACACGCACCACGCGGTCGGCCTGATCGATCGGCCGGGCTACCGTCGGCTCTGCTGCGGCGGCTGGCGGCTTAACAGGCGTTTCCGGGGAGCCCGCCTCGGGCTGGGGGGCGGCCGAGGTCGGCAGAGCCGCAGGGGGCGGCTCTGGCGGGGCCGGGCGTGCTGCCTCAGCGGCCGCAGGGGGGGCGGCGGCTGCGGGAGCCGCCATGTCGTCAGGCTCGGGCGGCGGTCCTGCAGCGGGGGCCTGCGTTGGCAGCGCGGTGAGCTCACGAACGAGCTGCGTGGCCCGGTCTCCCCAGCCGGCTCCCGCGTCGAGGGCATCGGCTGCCTTGGCGATCGAGCCGAGAAAATCAACACACGCCAGGAGCACATCGACGTGCTCTGGCCCCACCTGAAACTCACCCTTCCCTGCCAGGACGAAGCAATCCTCGAGGGCATGGGCGACGTGCACCGCTGGTTCGAGACCAACAATCCTCGCCGCCCCTTTGAGTGAATGAGC
>CALCGM010000362.1 GCA_937900985.1 uncultured Planctomycetaceae bacterium
AGGCACCTCGGCAAAGCCGAGGCCGCTGTGCGGCCCGAGGACCCGTCCCGCTTGCCCCCCAACCACCCAGAGCCCACTCACACACTCAGACGGCCTGAACGGGACGGTTCTTCGGGTGCCGTATTGAACGGGACGGGTCTTCGGGTGCCGGAGGCACCTCGGCAAAGCCGAGGCCGCTGTGCGGCCCGAGGACCCGTCCCGCTTGCACCCCCCCTGTCCCGCTGCCTCCCACTGGTGAGAGGCAGCGCCTCGTGCCAATTTGGTGCGGGCTTTCACCGCGGGTATCCTCCGACGGTTCACGCGGCCATCAGGTGGGCCGCTTCGACGGGGGGAAGGGAGATGGTCATGCGGCGATGTGCAGACGGCGAGAGCAGATTTTTCAGCAGAGTCGCGCGGGGCGTGGTGATCCTGCCATGGCTGCTCGCGCTTGCCGCGACGACGACGGCCGTTGCTGCTCAGCCGGCCCGTCGGCCCAACATCGTGTTTATCTTCAGCGACGACCATGCTCCGCATGCGATCGGGGCCTACAACGGCTGGCTGAAGTCGGTGAATCCCACGCCCAACATCGATGCGTTGGCGGCGTCTGGCATGCTCTTTCGCAACAGCTTCTGCACCAACTCGATCTGCGGCCCGAGCCGTGCCGTGATCCAGACCGGCAAGCACAGCCACAAAAACGGCTTCATGAACAATGGCAACTCCTTTGACTGGAATCAGCAGACGTTTCCCAAGCTGCTTCAGCAGGCCGGCTACACGACGGCGCTCTACGGCAAGTCGCACCTGCAGGGAAAGCCCCAGGGCTACGACGACTGGAAGGTCTTGCCGGGGCAGGGGCTCTACTACAACCCCGACCTGATCACGCCCGAGGGCCGCGTTCGCGTGGAGGGCCACTGCACCGACGTGGTCACCGACCTGGCGGTCGAGTGGCTCAAGGAGGGCCGCGACGGCTCGAAGCCCTTCATGCTGATGGTTCAGCACAAGGCTCCGCACCGCAACTGGATGCCCGCCCTGCGGCACCTCTCGCTCTACGACGACATGCAGATGCCCGAGCCCAACACACTGTTTGACAAGTGGCACGACAACGCCCCGCCGGCGAGGTTTCAGGAGCTTGAGATCGACCGCCACATGCATCTCAACTTCGACCTCTTCGTCGACCTCACGCCCGACTTCGACGGAGATTCGCAGGAGGGGGGCACCGACCGCTCAGCCTGGCGAAACATGCAGCGGATGTCGGCGGAGCAGCTGGCTGCCTGGCGGGCCTTTTACGGGCCGCGCGATGAGGCCTTCCACCAGGCCTGCCTGACGGCCGACGGCCTCGTGCGGTGGAAGTATCAGCGGTATGTGAAGAACTACCTGCGGTGTGTGCGAGGGGTGGATGAGAGCGTGGGCACGCTGATGGCGACGCTTGAGGAACTCGGCCTCTCCGACAACACGGTCGTGATCTACTCCTCCGACCAGGGCTTCTACATCGGCGACCACGGCTGGTACGACAAGCGGTGGATGTATGAAGAGTCGCTGAAGATGCCGCTGATCGTGAAGTGGCCGGGAGTCACGGAAGCGGGTAGCGTCAACGAAGACCTCGTGCAGAATCTTGACTACGCCGAGACCTTCCTGGAGATGGCCGGGGCGGAGATTCCGGCCGACATGCAGGGCCGCTCGCTCGTGCCGCTGTTGGCTGGCGACACGCCCGCCGACTGGCGGGAGAGCATCTACTACCACTACTACGAGTATCCGAGCGTGCACATGGTGCCGCGGCACTACGGCGTCCGCAACGACCGCTACAAGCTGATCCACTTCTATCAGTTTGACGAGTGGGAGTTTTACGACCTCGAGACCGACCCGGACGAGCTGCAGAATCTCTACGAGCATGCCGACTATGCCGACGAGATTGCGACGATGAAGGTCGAACTTGAGCGGCTGCGGGCGGAGTATCAAGACGACAGCGACGTCGCCGAACTGCCAGCCGAAGAGCAGCAGCAGCTCCGCTCACCCGTGACCATCACGCGGAAGGGCTGATGGCAAAGGGATCGCCACGCGGACGGCATCGCTTGCCTGCCGGGGCCCGTTCGGCAGTGGCCTCGCAGAGGTCGACAGCTGCGACGAACGCCGTTCGGTGTCGCAGTTGCTCGGCCGACTGTTCAGTCGCTCGTTAAAGCGAAGTCGAACACGTTTTCGCTGTCGGTGACCGTTGCGGTGAGCTCGGTCTCCCGGTTGTAGCGGGCGGGGAGGAGTTCGCCTTCTTCTTCCGTCACCACGGCAAACTCGTCGTCGCCCGAGGAACCGCTGGTCTCCTTGGAAATCACGACCCGGTTTTCGCCGACCTTCGCTCCGGGACGCTGTGACGCATAGAAGAGGATGTAGGTGCCATTCTCGTCGGTGCGGCCGGTGCCGGAACTTCCTTCACCCGTCGGCTGAAACGCCACGACGGCATCCATCAGCGGAACGCCGTCGAGCGTCACGGTTCCGCTCACAGGTTGATAGCCCGGGTCGACCGCAGGACCGCAGCCGGTGACGATCGCGGAAATGGCCAGCACGCGAAAGAGCCGCCGGTTCATGAGATGGCATGCACGCATTGTTTGGTCTGATCCTCCCGCCCGAAGACGTCGCGTTTGTAGGGGCTCTGGTTACGGCAGCTGCACGGGCTGGCCATCGTCTCGCACGAGCAGATAGTCGAAGACACAGTGGCCGTCGTAGGGGGCTCCGTTGTTGATCACATGCTCGATTGTCTCGGAGAGGAAGGTCACCGAGCCGTCACCCATGGCAAACATCGCACCGCCGGGATGCTGGCTGCTGAACGATCTCCGAGAATCATCGGTGGTGCTTCCGTCGGCTTCGTTGATCTTCACGGCGGCGACCGCCAGCACGTTGGAGAAGTTGAGGTTTGAGTTGTAGATCTCTTCAGCCATGCGGATGCCCGGCCACACGGCCGCGCCCGCGATCACCTGGTTGCCATTGTTGGCCTTGAGTTGCCAGGCACGCTCGCCAAAGAAGATCGTCTTGGAGAGGCCGTCGGTGATCGATGCCAGTTGCAGGGGCGGGTAGTCGACGTTGCCATACTGGCCGACGAGCACGAGGGCGCCTCTCCGGCCGTAGGTGTGGTTCCAGCGAGCGTTGTAGCGGTAGCCCTCGGCGCCCACATAGGAGCTGGTGGCAGCGGTGAGCGCGGCGGAGCCGTTGTCTTGAAGCTCGCGAACATTCACCCCACCCTCCAGGCAGCCGTCGTTGATATTGGGAGCTGAGGAGCTTGGGCAGAGGTAGGACGAGACCGGGCTCTTCAAGAGCGGCTGTTTGCTGCCGTTCTTGATCACGTTGTAGAGAAAGTTGCTTTCATCATTGAGACTGCCAACCCCAAGCTGCTCATGGATCGCCGTCTCTTCCAGAAAAGGCAGCAGAAACGCGGCCCAGCCCCAGTGCGACGAACGCCAGCCCGACTGCCGGGTGCCGTCGGTCCTCTGCACCCCGGGCACGATCTTGCCGAACGTGCTCTCGTAGTTGTGCATCGCCAGGGCGATCTGCTTGAGGTTGTTGGTGCAGGATGACCGGCGGGCGGCTTCTCTCGCCGATTGCACGGCTGGCAACAACAGACCTACGAGCGTTCCGATGATGGCGATCACCACGAGAAGCTCGACGAGGGTGAAGCCTCTCGGTGAGGGCTGTGGCTGGCGGCGTCGGCTCATGTTTCGTTTCTCCACGTGAGCATGCAGGGGGACGTCGCTGTGCAACGAGCGCAGTGCCGAAGGGTGCGAAGGAGTCCCCGAAAGACGTCTTCAACGCTAGCAGGAGGGCAGCCCGAGGGAAGGACGCATCTGCGTTCTTTTTCTTCTCGTTTGCGCCAGCAAGAACGCCTTTGCCCGCGAAGAAACGCAGGCGTTACGGCACGGGCCGCCGGGCGGATGCCGGGCCGACTGCGTCAGCCACCGCGAGCAGCGGCCCGGTATTTCAGCGGGGTGATCCCCACGTCTTTGCGAAAGCGGGTCGCCAGGTATTCCGCCGTCTGGTAGCCGCATGCCTCGGCGACTTCGGCGATCGATTTGTCGGTTTGCACCAGCAGCTGTTTAGCCCGCGCCAGTCGCAGCCGACTGATCTCTTCCAGCGGGCTTCGACCAAACCGGTCGCGAAACTTTCGCTCCAGCGACCGACGGGCCAGCGGGACGGCATAGGCCACCTGCTCGACGGTCAGGGGCCGGTAGGCGTTGCGGCGCAGAAACACCACCGCCCGGAGCAGCTCCGGGTCGTCGATGGCGAACGTTTCCGTCGAACCCCGAGTGACAATCTCAATCGGTGGCAGGTGCTCATGCTCCGTCGCGAGGCACTGCCCTTTCATCAGCGAGTCGAGCATGCCAGCAGCCCGAGAGCCGATCTGGTGTGAGGCAATCAGGAGCCCCGACATGGGCGGGACGGTCGCTTCGTTGAGGAGGATGTCTTCGTCAGACGAGAGCACTGCCACGTCATCAGGCACCGCCAGCCCGATGTCGCGGCAGGCATCCAGCACATGAGCAGCCGCGACCGTTGCCCAGCCGATGACAGCCAGTGGCTTTGGCTGGTCGGCCAGCCAGGCGGCGAGCTTCCGGTCTTGCACCGCCCAGCCGCGGTTCGACACGCTCTGAACCCGATAGTCAAAGGTGGCAATCTCGCCGCTCCTGTTGACGCCGTGGAGTGCCTGTTGCACCGCGTCGAGATGTTCGCGGACGTAGGCATACTGCAGGGGGCCTGCGTAGGCGAAGTGGTGAAACCCGCGGTCGAGGAAGTGGTCGGTCATCAGCTGCGCGCAGGCCCGAAAATCACTCGTCACGCGGGGGCAGTCGCAGCCCTCGACCTCGATCGCGGAGATGTTGACGATCGGCACCTTGAGCCGCTGCAGCGCTCGATACATCTGCGGCGAGGTGACCCGTGCGATAATCCCGTCGCCTGCCCATTCGCTCGGTAGGCTCAGGTGTTCGGTTCGGCCGCGTGGTTCGACACGGAGGTGCCAAGGGCCATGCTTTTGCGAATAGCTCACCACGCCCCGAATCAGTCGCCTGCCCCAGCCGGTCGAGGTGTCGACCAGAACGGCTACGCTGGGAGCCCTCGTGCAGCTGGTGGTCATGCCAATCCCCCCTGCTGACGCATTTGAAAAGAAACGAAACGCATGTGCCCCTCGACTCCCTCTTCCCCGGATGTCCTGATACTACGGCGAAGCACACAACGCAATGCGGGAGGTGACACACCGCGACAGTCGTTCGCACTGAGGACAGAGGCATGGTGACCGCCGACTTCGTCGTGCTGGCCTGCTACCTGACCGGCATTTTTGCCGTCGGGGTGGGGCTCTCGATGAAGGTCAAAGATACGAGCGACCTGTTTGCGGCGGGAGGTCGCTCGCCTTGGTGGGCGGCGGGGCTCAGTGGCTTCATGACGATGTTTTCCGCCGGCACGTTTGTCGTGTGGGGTGGGATCGCCTACCGGCTCGGGATGGTGGCTGTGGCCATCAACCTGATGTACGGCATTGCCGCCCTGCTGGTGGGATTCGTGCTGGCGGGTCGCTGGAAACGGCTCGGGCTGGCGACCCCCGCCGAGTTTATTGAGCGACGCTTTGGCACCGCCGCGCTGCACTTCTACACCTGGTCGATGATGGTCTACCGCATGCTGGGCGTGGGCGTGTCGCTCTATTCGCTCGCGGTGTTGGTGGTCGCGCTCATGCCGCTGGACGCGGGGCACGTTCTCCGTGATGCCGTCACGGGCAACCTGTCGCTCACGTGGGCGATCCTGCTCTTTGGTGGCGTGGTTGTGATCTACACGATGGTGGGCGGGCTGTGGGCGGTGCTGATGACCGATGTGCTGCAGTTCATCGTGCTCAACCTCTCCGTGTTGTTTATGGTGCCGCTGATTCTTGGCGAGGTAGGCGGGATTGGCGGGTTTGTAAAGAACGCGCCGCCGGGCTTTCTCTGGCCAACGGCAGGCAGCTACACCTGGTTCTTCCTGGCGGGCTGGTGCGGGATCCATTTCTTCATGGTGGGGGCCGAGTGGGCCTTCGTGCAGCGATATCTCTGCGTGCCGAGTGAACGGGATGCGAAGAAGAGCGCGTTCCTCTTTGGTGGGCTCTATCTGCTCAGCCCGATCTTGTGGCTCTTGCCGCCGTTGGCCTGGCGAGAGATCAGTCCGATTCCGGCTGCCGCCACCGAGGCTGAGATCAACGCGATGGCGGAGCAGGCCTACATCCTGGCCTGCCGTCATGTGCTGCCAACGGGGATGGTGGGGCTGATGCTCGCGGCGATGTTTTCGGCGACGGCCAGCATGGTCAGTTCGCAGCTGAATGTCTTTGCGGCGGTGCTCACTGGAGATATCTACGCGAAGCTCCGCAGCGGGCCGTCGGATCGCGAGCTGCTCTGGGTCGGTCGAGGCTTCAGCCTGCTCTTGGGAAGTGTGCTGATCGGTCTCGCCCTGGCTGTGCCGCTCCTTGGCGGCGCTGAGCAGGTGATCATCGCCATTACCAGCCTGATGGTGGCGCCCCTGCTCGCGCCCACCGTGTGGGGGCTGCTGAACCGTTCGGTGGGGCCCGCGGCTGTGTGGGTGACGGCCTCGGTCTGCTTCGCGGTGGGAAGCGTGGCCACCTTCGTGTTTCCGGAGCCGCTGCGTGAGTTTGGAAAGGTGCCCGAGATCCTGATCGGTGTTGTGCTGCCGGTCGCCGTGCTGATGGTGATCACGCGGCTGTCGACCGGTGAGTCGGCCGGCTGGAAGCGGGTGGAGGCGGAGGCGGTCAAGGCCAGGCAGAGGCGGCCGATCGTGCACGCTCAACGCTTTGATCCAACTCCGGCTCTCCTGGTGGCCGCCTGCCTCGCCGCGTGCAGCCTGATGATGCTGGTCTTGCTGCTGGTGCAGGCCGAGGATCGCGGCCCGATCGCGGTCTTTGCCACGGTGCTCGCCCTGCTTTCCTTCCTCACCGCCCTTGCCGCATCTCGAGGTGGCCGCCGCAGCCAGCCGGAGGAGCCGCCTGCCGCCCCTGTTCTCTCTGAGGCCCCATGATTCGTTCTTCTCCGACCGACCAGCGCTGTCTGACGACCCGGCAGCTTGAGGCAGACCTCGTCGTGGTGGGCGGTGGGCTCGCGGGGGTTTCCGCTGCCATCACCGCGGCGCGAGAGGGTGTGCGGGTGGTGCTGCTGCACGACAGGCCCGTGCTCGGCGGCAACGCCTCCAGCGAGGTGCGGCTGTGGGTGCTCGGGGCAACGAGCCACATGGGCAACAACAACCGCTGGGCCCGCGAGGGAGGTGTGATCGACGAACTGCTCGTCGAAAACATGTATCGCAACCCAGAGGGCAACCCGCTGATCTTCGACACGATTCTGCTGGAGAAAGTCGTCGAGGAGCCTGGCATCACGCTCCTGCTCAACACGGTGGTGTGTGAGGTGACCAAGAGCAGCCCCGACACGATTGCTGCGGTGGGCGGGTTTTGCAGTCAGAACAGCACCCGCTTCGAAGTGGCGGCACCGCTGTTTTGTGATGCGTCGGGCGATGGCGTGCTCGGATTTCTGGCGGGCGCTGCCTTCCGGATGGGAGCTGAAGGGCGGGATGAGTTTGGCGAACAGCTGGCTCCGGAGCAGCCGCACACCCGCCTGCTGGGCCACTCGATGTATTTCTACACCAAAGACACCGGCCGGCCGGTGCGGTTTGTGCCGCCGAGCTTCGCGATCGACGACATCACCGCGATTCCAAGGTGGAGAAACTTCAACGCGCGGGAGCATGGCTGCCAGCTGTGGTGGATTGAGTTTGGCGGCCTGCTCGACACGGTCCACGACACCGAAACGATCAAGTGGGAACTCTGGAAGGTGGTCTACGGTGTGTGGAACCACATCAAAAACTCCGGCCGCTTTCCCGAGGCAGAAAACCTCACGCTGGAGTGGGTGGGGACGATTCCAGGAAAGCGGGAGTCGCGGCGGTTTGAGGGCGACTTCATGCTCACCCAGCACGACATTGTCGAACAGCGATGCCATGACGATGCGGTGAGCTTTGGCGGCTGGGCGATCGATCTGCATCCGGCTGAAGGGGTGTATGCCGCTGAGGCCCCCTGCACGCAGTGGCACGGAATGGGCGTGTATCAGATTCCTTTCCGCTGCTACTTCAGCCGCAACATCCACAACCTGTTTCTCGCCGGGCGAATCATCAGTGCCAGTCATGTCGCCTTCGGGTCGACCCGGGTGATGGCCACCTGCAGCCATGGCGGGCAGGCCGTCGGCATGGCGGCGGCGGTCTGTCGCGAGCAGGCCTGTCTGCCGCGGGAGGTGCTCGCGCGTCCGCGGCTTCGCGAACTCCAGCGACGCCTGCTCGGCACAGGCCAGCACATCCCGCTGCTCCGCGTTGACGACGACACCGATCTGGCAGCCAGTGCCGCAGTCTCATCGAGCAGCCGGCTGACGCTGCAGCGTCTTCAGGGCAACGGCGAGTTCTTGCCGCTGACCGAGGCGGTGGCGATGCTGCTGCCGGTGGCGGCCGGGCGGGTGCCGGTCTTTCGCCTGTGGGCTGAGGTGGTGCAGGCCAGCAGCCTGCTGGTGGAGCTTCGCAGCTGTTCACGCCGCGGGAGTTTCACGCCAGACGTTGTGCTGGCCAGGCAGACGCTCCCGCTGGAGCAGTCGCCCGCGGGGGCCGGCAGCGGTTCGGCATCCCAGATGGCTCAGCCGCTCGAGATCGACTTCAACACCAGCGTCGATGGCGATCGCTATCTGATGCTCTGCGTCGAGGCGAATCCGTGGATTTCACTGGCGGTCAGCGACGAGCGTCTGACCGGAGTGTTGTCCCTTGGGCAACGCGGCAACCGGGCCGTCAGCACCAGCAGCGTGCAGACGCCGCCAGCAGGAAGCGGGATCGAGGCCTTTCCCTTCTGGCTGCCAGCGAGGCGTCCGGGAGGAAAAAACCTGGCCATCGAACTGGAGCCGGCGATCGACCTGTTTGGCCCTGACAACCTGACGCGCGGCCCAGACCGACCGGAGCAGTCGGCCAATGCCTGGGTGGCGGATCCTCTCGACCGTGCGGCCTGGGCGGAACTCACCTGGCAACAGCCGCAGACGTTTCGCCGCTGTCGGGTGAGCTTCGACACCGACTACGACCATCCGATGGAGACGGTGCTGATGCATCACCCGGAGCGGGTGATGCCGTTCTGTGTCGAAGAGGCTCGGCTCCTTGATGGCCGTGGTCAGGTGCTCGCCGAGCTGACCAACAATCATCAGAGCCACTGGGAGATCCGTCTGCAGCAGCCGGTGACCACCGACAGGCTGCGGCTCGAGGTCCGACACCCACGTTCGGGCTGCCCGGCGGCGGTGTTTCGGCTTCGTGTTTTTGTCTGACGGCGGGGAGCGGCGATGGAGTGGGAGGAGGCTGTCGTGGTGTGGCCAACGAAGAACGTCTCAGCGTCGTGGTCTGCGGCATGTCGACGGAGCAGGGGGCCTGTGGCGGTGGGCCGGCGAGTCGCCCGGGCTGTTGTGCTGGCTGTGATAGCTGCCGCGGCGTCTACCGCGGCCAGGTTGGCCCACGCTGAGCAGCCGCGGATGCAGCTGCTCGAGGACTTCAGCGTGGCCATCACCGCGGCCGATGGGGCGACGGCGGTGTTTGCGCCACGGTTTGTTGTGCTCCGGGCGGCGTCTGACCCGAAGCTGCAGATCCGCGGAGCCACTCCCGGTGGCGTGAACTACAACCTCACCACCTGGGGCACCGATGATCAGCCGGCGGCCGATCCCAGCCTGCAGGTGCCCGACGGTGCCGACCCAATCCTTGATCAGGCGTTTGGAGCAGGGCGGACCGCAGACCTCTTTCGCGCCTCTCCGGCTGCGACAGTGGTCGCAGAGGCTGCCGACCAGGCCAGCGGCGACCGGATTGCCTGGCGGTTTCCCAGCACCGATTCATTCGCACTTGAGGCGGAGCTCACTCTCCCTGCGGGCAGCCGCTTTCCGTTGCTTCGCTGGCAGCTGAGCGTCACGACTCCGGGCTTCTACTCCGTTGGCTATGTGGGGGCGCCGACCGCCTCGATCGAGCAGGCCGAGGAGTGGTGGCAGCCGCTGATCTGGAATGAGAAACGGCTGCCGGATCAGTCGGTGCTGACCCAGGCTTTTCGCTGTCCGCTCCCCACCGCGCTGGTGACGAGTGCTGGTGTGACGACCGGTGTGGTGGCCGATCCGAGTGAGTTTCCCTTCATGCCGCTGCCGACGTTTCGGCAGAACAATCCCTTCGGTGTGGCCCTGCGAACGCCGGAGGGAACGCCGCGGGCGATGCTCTTCGCGCCCGTGTTGGGCGGCGAAGGGTCGCAGATGGAGGCCGGCGACACGCGGCGATTCTCCGCCCGCCTCGCCGTGGTGCGGGGAGATGCCGACACCGCCTTTGAGCAGATCGCCCGCACGCTCTACGGCTTTGGCGATCAACGATCCAACGACATGGTCTCGCTCAACACCACCCTGGAGAACATGATCGCGTATGGGCTCAGCGAGTGGAGTGCCTTTGACGAGGACCTCCGCGGCTGCACCTACAGCACGGACGTACCGGGCGCGGTGAAGAACGTGTCGTCGCTCCATCCGCTGAGCGTGGCACTCGTCACCGACGATCCGGAGATCTTTACGGCCCGCGGCCTCCCGATGGTGGAGTACATGCTCTCGCGGGAGAAGTTTCTCTTTGCCACAAGCCCCGAGATCAAGATTCAAAACCCCACCTGGCTGCTCGGCGGCCCGTGCTGTCCGCTCTCAGAACTGGCAGCGCTCTCCAGCATCGCCGGTGGTCGCGGAAAGCCGCTGATGGAGCTGGCGGTTCGCGAATACGGCCGCGACCGCGTCTTCAATCTCGACGCCACGACCCAGGGCACCCGCTGGCAAAACGCCCTCGCCCTCGCCCGCGCGACGAACGATCCGGCATGGCAGGCCCAGGCGATCGAACTGGCCGATGCGTATCTCGCGCGACGAACCGAACAGCCGCAGACCGACTTCAGCGACCCCGACGCCGAGGGCATGTTTTTCTGGCCCTCGTGGGTTCCGCAGTGGATCGAACTCTTCGAACTCTACGAAACCACCGGCGAGCAGCGGTATCTCGACGCAGCTGTCGCGGGAGCGCGAGACTACGCGATGTTTACCTGGATGTGCCCGGCTGTTCCCCGTCAGCAGATCACGGTGGATCAGAGCGGCAAGGCTCCGCGGTATCGCGACGGCGATCGCTATCAGGACATACCCGTGTCGCCCTCGACCGTCGACGCCTGGCGGCTGTCGGCGATGGGGCTCACTCCGGAGGCGTCAGGAACGAGCAAGGGGCACCGCGGCATCTTCAACGCACACTACGCCCCATTCATGCTTCGCCTCGCTGCGGTGACGGGCGACCAGCTGCTGCACGACGTGGCCCGCAACGCGATTATCGGACGCTCCCAGAACTTTCCCGGGTATCACATCAACACAGACCGGTCGCTGGTGTATGCGACTGCCGATTTTCCGCTGCGGCCGCAGCGGCAGCTCAACGCCACCAGTTCGATTCATTACAACCACGTTTGGCCGCACATCGCCCTGCTGGTGGACTACCTCGTCTCGGACACGTTTTTTCGCTCCCGTGGGGCGATCGATTTTCCTTCGCAGTACGCCGAGGGGTATGCCTACCTGCAGTCGCGGGTGTATGGCGATCGGCCCGGCACGTTTTACGGTGACGACGACGTGTGGCTGTGGATGCCTCGCGGGCTGCTGACGATCGCCGACACAGTCGAACTCAATGCGATCACCGGCCGCGGCCCAGGCACGCTCTATATCGCCCTGACGAATCAGAGCAGCGAGCCACAGCGGGCGCGAGTGCAGATCGCGGCAGAGCGGGTTCGGCTCGCGGGCAGACGCACCGCTCGCGTCTGGCGAGACAATGTGGTGGCAGAGCCGGTGCAGGTTGCTGACGGCTGCTGTGAGATCAGCGTTGCTCCTGGCGGGATCACGGCCTTGGCGATTCCCCACGACGGCCTGACGACCACCTGGCAGCACACCTTCGCGTCGGCCGGTCGTTCATGGGAGAAGGGGCATGAGCAGCTCACCTTCGGTGGCCTTGAGGCCTGGCTGCTTGAGTTTGGGGAGGCCCACACCTCCGCCTACGTCTCGCTGCGGGCCAGTGATCGCGTGTTAAAGGAGGTGGTGCTCAAGTGGCGGTCGGAGTCGCAGGGGCCCTGGCACGAACTGCGTGATGACGCGTATCCCTTCGAGTTTCGCATCCCGCTGGATGCGTCGGTCAACGCGGTCGAGTTCTTTGTGGATGTGATACGTGTGAACGGTCAGCATGATCGTTCGCCGACCGGTGGACTGCACCGCTAACAGATGCGTGTCGCAAACACGCAGGTTTTTAACGCATCTGTCTCTGTTCTGGTTTTGGGAGAAAAGTATCTTTCACATGTCGTTGAAACACACGACAGGCATCAAAGCGAGTTCATCGAGACGGCATGAGCTGTCACGGGTGACTCAGGCTGATGTCGCGGGGGGGAGGGGTTGCTTTCCCTTCGATACAACGCTCACGTGATGAAGGAACGCTACTGACCGCGTGCGATCGTCGTGCCCGTAGAGAGTGCTCGCCTGGAAGCAGGTGTGTGCTTGAGCGAGGCGGCTGGCATCCAGGTTGGAGCGTTCCGGTTCTTTTCAGCTACGCACGCTGCGGGCTGTGTTCCTGATCGCTGACCCCATCGCGGTTCCTGCTGTGTAGGAACGCGCGGTGCCGCGGGCCCGCGTCTGATCGAGAGGATCGGGCGGAGGCCGTGTGGCGTGCGGTGAAGGCTGCTGCGTTTCTCTGCGGAAGAGCTGTGCTGCTCGGTGCGCGTGGTCGTGCGAGGTCCGACGGGCGAGAAGCCCACTGAGAGGACTGTCGTGCTGATCTTCAGAAAGATCCAAGGCCGCTGGGGGCGGTCTGCGGGAAAGATTCGCGGCCGAGCCCGCCAGGGACCGCTGGTTCGGGCATCAGCTGACATGCCCGTGAAACCCGTTCCCGATGACCCGCCAGGTCCCAGGCCGCTGAGGCCCCCGCGGGCATGCCTGCGGTCGCCGCGGCTTCAGCACCCCACACACCCCTCCATCCACACACGCCTTCTTTCCAGGAGAACGCCCATGTTTCGCTTTTCATACCTGTTTCGCCAGTTGGCTCATGTCGCCTGTGCCGTCGCCCTGACGGCCGTCTCTGCGGGCCCCGCCGCAGCTGCCACGTTGGTGGCCGACTTCAATGCATATCCGTCGAACGAACGGCTGCTCACTACCAACTACGGCTCCGGCTGGCCGCCAGGGTTTGGCACCACGGCTGAGATCAAGTGGGGCGAGGATCCCACGGACGGCACCACCGGCGGCACGAGTGCTGTGCTCACCAGCGACGCGGTGGGCGATCTGGTGGCCCCTGCTGGAACTGGCTATGGCCTGACGCAGCCGGTGGTCACCGCCGCCCGCACTGCGACCGGGAATGGCACAAACTCTCGGCGTCAGAACCGGTCTACCGGAGGGCTGACGGGCGACATCTGGATGTCGTGGCTGATGGCCCCGAGTGCCGACAGCCGACTGGGGCTCAACTTCAATGGCTCGGTGAAAGGATTCGGCGGAGCCGACAATGTGCGAGTGATTGCCCTCGGCAGTAGCTTCAACGTCTATGGCCCTGGCACCAACAGTCAAACGGGGGTCTTCACTGCGGGCGACACCTATCTGATCCTCGGTCTGCTGCAGATGGATGCCGCGGGCACAGACGACCGCCTGCGGCTCTGGGTGGATCCGAATGTGGGCCTCGGCGAGGTGGACCTCCTGGCCAACCAGACGCCGCTGCACGATCTCGTACTCGATAACAACATCATGGGGACCAGCCTCGACACGGTCGGCATCGTGGCCTACTCCGCGACAAGCAACCCCGGATATCTCGACAGCCTGCGGCTCAGCAACGACAGCGACGGGTTTACGGCCGTGACCGGTGTGCCGGTTCCTGAGCCGAGCACGCTGGCCCTGCTGGCGGCTGGTGGGCTGGCGGCGATGGCCGGGCGGCAGCGGCAGCGGCGGAAGGCGGCGCTGGCCGCGGCCACCGCTGGTGGGGTCGCGGGTGGTGGGCCACTGTCCTCAACTGAAGAATAGCCGCGTGGCCGTGCCGCGGAGGATGGCGTCGCGGTCGGCTGCGGAGAGGAACTGGCAGCGATCGCGGATCAGGGCCAGCGAGGGCTCGTAGCCCTGGCCCTCGGCGAGTTGGAAGGGGCCATCGGAGGCCCACATTAGCCGCTCGGCACCATAGGCATCGCGGAGCGTTTTGATCATCGGTTCGAGGTCGGTGTAGGGCGGGGCCTTCCTGCCGAGGGCGTAGTAGGCCGAGACCTTCACATGCACGGAGGGATTGCGGGCCAGGTCGCTGAGCAGGGCCAGCTGCTGCGGATCGACTGCTCCACGCATGCCGATGCGGGCGAAGTGGTCGATCACCACCGGCGTGTGGGGAAACGCCTGGCACATCGTCTTGACCGCCGGCAGCGCATCGGGATCGGCGAGCAGGCACATCGCCAGATTCTGTTCGGCGGCGGCAGTCCACATCCGCTTGATGCCCGCGGAGTGCTGCCAGGCCTCGGCCTTCTCGCGGTCGGTGTAGAGCCGGAAGCCCCGCACGCCGCGGGCAGCCAGCTCCCGCATCGTGTCGGCCACATCCGGCTGCTCGGGATCGACAATGCCCACGCCACCAAACACACCGGGGTGGGCGGCCATGCAGTCGAGCATGTAGCGGTTGTCGAAGCCGTAGTAGCTCATCTGGATCAGCACAACCCGCGAGATCCCCAGCGGCCGCGCGGCAGCGAGCAGCTCAGCGGCGGTGAAGCTCGGCGGCTGCATGTCGCCGCGGGTGAAGCCTTCGGCCAGCGGATAGCGATCCAGGTCGGGCGTCCAGACATGCACATGGGCATCGACGAAGCCGTCTGCTGCTGATGGCTCCGCCGCAGCCGCCGTTTCATTCCCGGGGCGAAGAAGACCGGCCGCGGCCACCGTGGCGAGGCTCGCGTGTGTGAAGGAGCGACGTGTCCAGACGGCTCGCGGATCCATGGAATGTTCCCTTGAGAGCGATTGAGGTTCCCCGGTTCGCTTCAGGGTATGGTCGGCATCTATCGCCATGCAATGCACCGGCGGCCGACAACGATCACTCGAAACGCAACAGAAACTCACGGTAGAAGGCGGCCGCAATTGTCACCTCCTCCAAGGGCACCGACTCCTCTGCAGCGTGGGCCTGATCGATGCTGCCGGGCCCGCACACGATCGATGGCACGCCCGCCCGTCGAGAGAGCTTGCTCGCATCGCTGCCGTAGGGCACGCCGATCGCTTCAGCTGGCAGGCCGAGCGTTTCACAGACCGCTCCGGCGACCCGCACCACCGCCGCGTCGAGCGGCGTCTCCAGGGTTTCATCGAGGAGCAGCGTTTCCACCGTGGCCGTCGCGCCGCAGGCGGCGGCGGTGGACTCGGCGAGGTCGCGGTAGGCCGAGAGAACCGAGTCAGCCTCTTCGCCAGGCAGCAGCCGGCGGTCGACTGCCAGCTCGCAGCGTTCCGGCACAATGTTGACCTGCACGCCGCCGCGAATTAGCCCGACCGATCCGGTGGCCGGGCCGAGCAGCGGATGGCCGGCAGCCTCGGCCAGTTCGGCATGCCGCTGGTCGAGGGCAAGCACAAGTCTGGCTGCGGCCGTAATGGCACTCACGCCGAGCCAGGGCTTTGACGAGTGGGCGGCCCTGCCAGCGAAGTGGATGCGAAACCGCAGCACGCCCTTGGTCGCCGAGACGATCCGCAGGCTGGTCGGCTCGGCCACGATCGCTGCTGCCGTTGTGCCGCCGGCGGTGGCCAGTCCATCAACCAGCGCGAGCACGCCGCGGTAGGCATGCTCCTCGTCGACGACGGCCGCCAGCCAGACATCACACGCCGGTGGCTCACCCGCCGCAGCGAGATCGAGCACCGCTGCGAGCATCGCCGCCAGGCCCCCCTTGGTGTCGCAGGATCCGCGGCCGGAGAGCCGGCCGTCGCGGATCGTGGGCTCGAAGGGAGGCACGGTCATGCCCTCGACGCCCACCGTGTCCATGTGGGCCTCGAGCACCACCCGACGCGTCCGGTCACGGCCCGGCAGCACGCCGACCACGTTCTCACGGCCGGGCTCCACCGGCTGCGAGAAGACCTCGATCCC